>JBEAYO010000075.1:0-10415 GCA_041159285.1 Bacteroidota bacterium
GGCGGGCCATGGCCCGCCGAGCGCCCTGTCCGGAAGCTGTGCGGAACCGGCGGAACCGGCCGAACCAGCCGCAAGGGCTTTTTACACAACCCCGGGGAACAATCGACTCCGGCGGAACGAATTATCAGGTCTTTTGAGACAGCATCGCCTTTTGCTGAGGTGGTGCCAATCCGACGAACCTATTCGCTGCATATTTTAAAACAGCGCCCTTGTACGGGATTGCGCCTTGCGGGAAAATCCCGACAGATTTCAGCATGAACAAATCCAGCTCTAACGGACAGTTGCACATGGAAGCCAGTCAGGGACAGCATCCCCGGCCCAGGGTGCTCTGCCTGCTGTCAGATTATGAGGGCAATGGCGGCATCCACCGCTTCAACAGGAACCTCGTCCAGGCCATTCGAGAGCAAGGGTCGCACTGCGAGGTGCTGACGCTCAACGACGCCGGTTCAAACCAGGTATTCAAGGGCCATGCCAGGAGCAAAGGCGCCTTCATCCGCTCGGCCATTGCCAGGACCTGGTCTTCTCAGCCCGACCTCATCATCATCGGCTTGCTCAACTTTGCGCCACTGGCATTGCTCAGGCTGCTGCGCTCCGGCCGGGTGGCAATCGTGCTGCACGGCTTCGAGGCCTGGTACCGGCGCGGCAAACTGGCGCCTTTCTATCGCTGGGTGGACAAATTCTGGGCAGTCAGCGAATATACCCGCCGCAGGTTCTCCACCTCCAATGGAGTGGACCCTTCCCGGGTGGAAAGGATTTTCAACACCATCCCCGCCGACTGGGAACGCGGAGACCTTCCGGTCAAATACCAGCCCTTTTTCCTCTCCATCACGCGCTTGGACGAGGGCGAGATGTACAAGGGCATCGACAAGTCCATCGAGGCCATCAGCGAAATCAGGGAGGAGTTGCGCAGCGGTGGCTGGGAATACCGACTGGTGGCCCACGGCAACGACCTGGAGCGGCACAAGCTGCTGGCGCGGGAGTTACAGGTGGAGGACCTGGTGAAGTTTCAGACCGACTTGACGGATCGCGACTTGAAGAACCTCTATGCCAATTGCGCTTTTTTCCTGCTGCCGAGTTCAGGGGAGGGCTTTGGCATCGTCTTCCTCGAGGCCATGGCATATCGGAAAGCCTGCATCGGCGCCGCCGGCTGTGGCACCGATGACGTCATCGACAACGGCCAGACGGGCTTTCTCATCGAGCCGACCCCTGCGAACATCCGGGACTGCCTGCGGCAACTTACGGAGAACCCCGACCTTTGCACGAGCATGGGGGCAGCCGGGTACCAGCGTCTGAACACCATTTTTTCCTTTGCCAGCTTCAGGCACAGGATTTCTGCCTTGCTGAAGTAAGGGGCAACAGCGCGAGGGTCTGCCGCCGCGTCCAGGAAGAGAAACCAGTCAAATCCAGCGATTTTAATCAATATTCTTCATATAACTTCGAGAATTTAATATCTAACGCTTATGATGTCAAGAACCGCAAAAGCAGCATTTTATGCCACCTTCAGTCCCCTGATGAGCATCAATGCTGCTGTTTACAAATCATTCCGTGCTCCCCGCTCCAACAACCAGCAAACCGTCAGGGTGCAGCTGGGACCAGGCCAGCACAACTATCTGCAGGGCTGGATCAACGTGGATGCCAACATCTTCACCGGAAAGGCTGATGTCTGGGCTGACCTGCGCAACCCACTCCCTTTCAAGGACAACTCCGTTGACTTTTTCTACTCCCACCACATGCTGGAACATCTCCCGGACGTGGCGGCCCATTTCCGCGAGCTGTACCGCTGCCTCAAGCCAGGCGGTTCGTTCAGGATCGGCTGCCCCAGTGGCGACGGCTCCATCCGCAAGTTCATGGAGAACGACCTGGCCTGGTTCTCCGACTTCCCCGAAAAAAGGAAGAGCATCGGCGGCCGGTTCGAAAACTACCTCATGTGCAAGGGTGAGCACCTGACCATCATCACGTTCTCCTTCCTGGAGGAAGTTGCCACCGATACAGGGTTTGTCAATTTCCGCTCCTGCCTGCCAGTCAGGGAAACTTTCCATCCAGACCACGTGGGCAGCCCGATTTTGTCCATGGAGTTTGAGGACGACTTCGACTGTCCCAAAACGCTCATCGTAGAAGGGGATAAACCCCGCCAGTAAAAACTTCAGAACGCCGGCATGAGATTCATTATCTGTTGCTTGATTTTCCTGGGCTGGGTTTCCATGCCCGCCTACTTCATGGAGCACATGCTCACCGTGACGCTGTGTATTTTGGGAGCCGCCTTCCTGGATTTCCTCTGGCATCTGGGCAAGCAGATCAGACCCTTGGATGTGCTCATCCTCAGTGCGGTGGTCAGCTACCTGTTGTCGCCTGCCATCATGTATTCCATTGGGGAGGACAGCTGGTACATCGGCTTCAACACGATGGCGGTGTCCATGGAGACTTATTTCAAAGTCGCTTTCCCGGGAACCATCGCCCTGATAGCAGGCGTGCATTTCCCCAGCAAGTCCGGCTCCTTCAACCACAAGGAGACCCTTGTTGCCATTGAAGCCTGGCTGCGCAACAATCAGGAAGTAGGCATCAAGCTGTTTTGGATCGGCTGTGCCTTCAACCTCATGCTGCCGCTGGTGCCCGGCATCATCAGCCTTCCTTTCGTTTTCGGTTCCTTACTGATTTACGCAGGCGGACTCTACACCTTCTTCTCAGGCCATGAAAAAAGGGCACAATACCTTACGGGCATGTTCCTCATCCCAATCGTGAAGTCCCTCAAGTACGGCATGTTCACGGAATTGGTATTCATGGGGCTGTTCGTGACGCTGATGATCCTGATGAAATACCACGTCAGCCTGCTGAAGAAGGTAGTTGTCGTCGTGGTCGGGGTCATCATCCTGCTGTTCATCCAATCCATCAAATATGAATTCCGGACGAGGACCTGGTACGATGTCAACAGCAGCGGACTTGGCGCCAGGGTCGATGTTTTTCAGGACTTGCTGGGCGACCGCGTTTCCAATCCGGCCATTTTGTACAACAACCTGATGCTGAGCGGGGTGCTGGACCGAACCAACCAAGGTTCGCTGACGGCGATGGCCATCCGCTACGTTCCCGAATACGAGCCTTTTGCCAAGGGCGAGACCATTTTTGGCGCCATCGTCGCCTCGCTGGTCCCTCGTTTCTTGTGGCCCGACAAGCCCCGGATCGGAGGGGTGGAGAATATGCGCCGCTTTACCGGGTTTGAACTGGCCGGGCCCACCTCCATGGATATCGGTCAGCTGGGGGACGCCTACGTCAACTTCGGGGCCTGGGGAGGTGCGGCCTTCCTGTTCTTCTACGGCTTGATTTTCAATCTCATCACATCCAGATTGTTTCAGGTTTCATCCAAGTCCTCGCCCGCCATTCTGTTGTGGATACCAGTCTTCTTCGCCGGCTGCATCCAGGTTGAAAGCAGCGTGTTGTCGGTGTTTGGCCACCTTTCGAAGGTGTTCCTTTTCTACCTCGGGGTAAAATGGGCTGTGAAGAAATACATGAAACTGGACATCTAATCGCTTTGGCGCCAGCCACCAACCATTTGAAAATCCACATGAAAGCAGTTCAGACAGCTCCCTCCAGGCAGCGATCTCCGGAAAAACTGAAACAGCTCTCCCGCCAGGAGGAGGTGCTGGTATGCATGTACAGCGGGCTTCCGGAGCCTCCCACCCTCAATGCAATGCTGGTGCTGTCCGATTACTTCGGCTCGGTGACGATGCTCAGAAACAACCTGGACTTCCCGGCGGCATCCTATCCCCTGACGCCGCGGCTGCAGGAGGTGGGCTCCCGCTGCGATGTGAAAACGGCGGCATCCAGGGGCACAGCCTGGAAGCTGGGCCGCTTTGCGAAGTACTGCCTGGCCTTGTTCCGCGCCCTGCGCACCGGGAAATACAGGCTGGTTGTCATCCACGACTACCTGGGCCTGCTGGCCTGGTGGCTGGTGAAAAACGCTGCCGGCTACAAGGGCTTGGTTTGGTTCAACAGCTACGACGTCATCGACATGGAGAACGTCCCCATGAACCGCTTCTCCCTGATGCGGATGGTGGTCAGGAATCACGAAAAACTCTTCGGAGAGCTGGACTTCTTCTCCTTGCCGGCAGCGGAACGAGAACCCTACTATCCTTGCGACCGGGTTAAAAAAGCCACTTTCGTCATTCCGAACTTTCCTTCCCTGACTTTTTACAAGTCATTTTACAAGCCCAAAAACCTGGAAGATCAAAACCCGGTGAAACTCATTTACCAGGGAGCCCTGGGCCCCGGTCACGGCTATGAAAGCATCATCGGCATTTTACACCACAAGGTAGCCGGGCGTCCGCTTCACCTGGTGTTGAAAGGCTGGATTGACCCGGCATACAAGGAACAACTCCTCCGCCTGGCCGAGGAGAAAGGGGTAGCCGACAAGCTTTCCTTCCACGGATTCAGCCTTTACCGCAGCGTGCCGGAGCTGGCTGCTTCCTGCACCATCGGGCTGGCTATTTTCACCAAGCAGGACGTCATGAACAAAACCCTGGGGACTGCCTCCAACAAGATTTACGAGTACGCAGCGGTAGGCTTGCCGGTCGTGTTGTTCGACACCCCCCACTTCCGGCAGTACCTCGAAAAATGGGACTGGGCTTATTTCACGGACCTGTCGGCTGAGTCGCTGCTGGAGGTAATAGCTGAAATACTGAAGGACTATCCCCACAACTCCCGGGCCGCCCACGAGAGCTTCCGCCAGGAGTTCAATTTTGAAAAAGTATTTGAACCGGCTTTGGCCACTGTGCTCGAAGCCATGTATCCCCAGTTGCATGTTAAAGGATAAAACGGTAGGCATCATTGGTGCCGGCGATATTGTCTTTGCCGCTCATTTGCCCTTTCTGAAGTCGGCAGCGGCGAAGCCGGTCTGGATCCTGGACGTCGCTGAAAAAAATGTCACCGCCGCCGCCAAGGCCTTTGACATCCCGCTTGCCCTGAAGGCTGCGGACATACAGCAGGCGCCGGATACGGACCTGGTGCTCATCGCCTGCCCCTACGGCGTCAGGCAGCCTTATTACAGTTTCCTTCGCGGGAAGCGGTCGGCCCTCTACATCGAAAAACCGGTGGCCAAGCGCCTGCAGGAGCACCAGGACATCATGGCCCTGCGGGAGGATCATGCCATCTGCGCCGGGTTTCTGCGCCGCAGCATGGGTATCACGAACACCGTGAAGGGAATTATAGAAAGCGAGTTGTTCGGCCAGCTGAGGCATGTGCGCAGCGAGTTCGGCACCGCCACGCAAATCAGCTCCGGCGGCGGCTTTGCCAAGAACGTACAGCTGGCCGGCGGCGGGCAGTTGCTGGAAAGCGCCATCCACAATATCGACGCCATCTGCTACATGGCCGGCGTGCACAGCGCGCGCGTCCTTCGCAAAAAAATGATTCACGAAAACGGCTTCGACCTGCACACGGAAGCGCTGATCGAACTGTCCACCCCCCAGCAGCAGTCTGTCGGCTTGGAACTGCTGGTCACCTGCTTCAAGAGCACCAACTATGAAATAGTCATGCAGTTCGACAACGCCACCTTGACGTTTTCGCTGTTCAAAGATATCAAGCCCGAAATCAGAAGCCACAAAGGGGGGCCGGCCTTCCGGATATCCGATGTGCTGGCCGGCGACCAACCCAGCCAGCCCTATGAAGTGCTCCATGCTTTCTGGAACGACTTCATGCAGGCTGCCGACTCCGGAGCGGCCAACTACACCAACCTCTGCGCCACGCTGGCTACCACCAGCATCATCGAGGCGCTTTACAGCCCGGAAAATTAACTTTGATGAGCCAGACAACGATTGGAATTATCGGCGCCAGCGGGCAGGTAGGCACTGAAGTCTGCCTGTTTCTCAAGACCTATGAGAACATCCGGGTCGTCGCCATCGTCAGAACTGCGGTCAGCGCCGCCCTGCTCAGCAGGCTGGGCATCGAGTGCCGCATAGGGACCTTCGACCGGGAAGACCGTTGCCGGGAGTTGCTGGAGGGTTGCGATTTGGTCGCCGACTTCTCCGTTGTCATCGGGGAAGTCGCCAATACCAAAAGGCACTACTTCAACAACATCACCAAGGCGCTGCAGTATTCTCCCCGTCAGGCCCGCTATGTTTTTATCAGCACCATCAATGCCTTTGGCATGAGCGCCGAGTTCAACAAGGCAAAGCGCTATCTCATACCGCACAGCATCTATGCCGTTACCAAGCGATATGGCGAGCACATTGCCGCCCGGTACGGCAAAAAAAACGGAAAAGAGATTTACAGCTTCCGCCTGGGCCACGTCCACGGGCCCTTGCAGCGGGTCAGCCAGGAGACCAGGGAGCTGGTCAACAGGCGGTACCGCATTTTCGAATACCCGGACACGCCTTCCTACACGGTCTTTTGCTTTTCGATTGCCGAAGGACTGGTGAACATCGCGGCGGGCCTTGAAAAGCCGGGCGTCTATACCCTGGTTTCAGAGCCCGCCTGGTCCTGGAAGGAAGTACTGGAGTACTACCTGGAAAACGGCCGGCAGATTGAAGTCCGGCTGACGCCTCCCCAGAGGTCCTCCGTGCTGAAAAGCCTTCCCAGCCTCGTGAAGCAGCGCCTGTTCGGCTTTCTGGCCAGGTACAAGGATACGCTGCGGGCCAATGTGCTGCACCACTTTCCCGACATCGAGAAGAAGTACAAGGCCAGTCTTTACATACAAAGGGCCCAAGCACAGCGCGATGCCTACCTGGACAGGTTCGTGCATCGCCCCGAGGATATACACGAGGGGGTTTTCCCGGGGAAAAGGCTGCGTCACGGCACCGACAGCCGGCTGACCATGCACGATAAAACCGCCCGGGTGGAGCACATGCTGGAATCACTGGTGCCGCACTCCCTGTTTTCCCATGATGGGGTTGTGTAAAAAGTCCTTACGGCTGATTCCACCGGTGCTGCACTGCTTCCGGAAAGGGCTATCGGCGGGCTATCGGCCCGCCGATAGCCCTAAAAACCCCTTCCCGGCCGCGGGGCTGCGCCCCGCGCCCTTTTCAAAGAGGGGCACTGCGCCCGGGAGGCTTTTTATACAACCCCGAAAACACTTGAAGCAAAAAATTACCATTTACAGCAAACAGCCATGTGCGGAATAGCAGGTATCATCTGGAACAGTGAGGAAAAACAGGCCGGCGCTACGATCGGGCGGATGACCGATGCCATTGCACACCGCGGCCCCAATGCCGAAGGCCATTGGGTGGAAGGACCGGTCGCCCTGGGCCACCGTCGCCTCTCCATCATCGACCTTTCAACCGAGGCCAACCAGCCGCTGTGGGATGCCACGGGGCGGTACGCCATCGTCTTCAATGGTGAAATTTACAATTTCAGCGCCATCCGGGAAGAACTCTCCGGCTATCCGTTCAGGACCAAGGGAGATACCGAGGTCATCCTGGCTGCTTTTCAGCGCTGGGGGGAGAGCTGCCTTCACCGTTTTTTCGGAATGTTCGCCTTCGCGATCTGGGATAAGCAGGAGCGGCAGCTGTTCATGGCGAGGGACCGTATGGGCATCAAACCGTTCTACTACTTTCACGACGGGGAGAAATTCCTGTTCGGATCGGAAATCAGGGCCTTGCTGGCCAGCGGGCTGGTTCCCAAGGAAATAGACCCCCAGGGCTTGCAGGATTACCTGAGCTACCAGACGGTCCACGCCCCGCGCAGCCTGGTGCAGCAGGTCTTTCAACTGCGCCCCGGCGAGTGCGCGACGCTGAAGGATGGCCGCTTGAACATAAAGACATGGTGGAAGCTGGCTCCGGACGAGAAAAGGGAAGTAGCCGGCGACTATGAAACAATAAAAAAAGAAGTCCGAGAGCTGCTGCTGCGGGCGGTTGAACGCCGTCTGGTCAGCGATGTGCCGCTGGGCGCTTTTTTATCCGGCGGCATTGATTCCTCCGCGGTTGTCGCCCTGATGTCGGAAACGGCAGGCAGGCAAGTGGACACCTTTTCCGTGGTGTTTGAGGAGCCGCGGTTCGATGAGTCCTATTACGCCAATCTGGTGGCAAAGCGCTTCAACACCCGCCACCACCCCATGCTGCTCAAGGCCACCGACTTCCTGGACGCGCTTCCGGATGCCCTGCGGGCAATGGATGCCCCCAGCGGAGACGGGGTCAATACCTATGTGGTTTCCAAGGTGACGAAGGAAGCAGGGGTGACGGTGGCCTTGTCGGGCCTGGGCGGGGATGAGTTGTTTGCCGGTTATTCGCATTTCCTTTATTTCCTGAAGCTCAACAGGGCCGGCTTTTTCTGGCGAATTCCGCGCTGGCTGCGCCTGGGTGGCGCCATGGCCGGGGGAAGCCTGATGAAGCGCCACCAAAAGGGTCGCCTGCTCGAAATCGCAGGAGCTGCCGGCCCGGCGATAGCCGAAGTGTATCCGGCGATGCGCAAGCTGCTGAGCAGGGAAGAAATCAGGCAGGTAGCCGGCCGAAGCAGTGACCAGTACCCGGACGCGGTGCAATTCCTGCTCAGACAGGACGCCGCCATCCATCAACTCCCCCTGTTGAGTCAGCTCTCAGTGGCGGACATATCCACCTACACGCAGAATGTGCTGCTGAAAGACACGGATCAGATGAGCATGGCACATGCCCTGGAGGTGCGGGTGCCCTTCTTCGATCACGCCCTGGTGGAGTACGTCCTGCAGATTCCCGACAGCTTCAAATATCCGACTTATCCCAAGAAACTGCTGGTGGAGTCACTGCATCCCCTGTTGCCGGACGAGGTTGTTTTCAGGGAGAAAAAAGGGTTTGACCTGCCCTGGAAAATCTGGCTGAAGACAGACCTCCGTGCCTTCTGCGAGGAGCGGCTGGCAAGCCTGTCCGCCAGGAACATACTGAACGAGGCCTTCATCGCCGACCTTTGGCGGCAGTTCCTGTCCGGCAGGAATGACAATCTCTGGTCCCGCATCTGGATTTTTGTGGTGCTGGAGGATTGGCTCCGGCAGAATATGGATTGAGGAGAGGTTATTTTCAGGAGGTTGTTTTATATATTAAAACGCTTTTTGATATTTGTTCTGCCGGCCTGCGCCAGGCCGAATACCGCCGGGGCTGTTTTGGAGCCTGTCTCAAAAGACCCGGTGCGCTTTTGAAATTCGTTCCACCGGCGACGAGTGGCTTCCGGAAAGGGCGCCGGGCAAAAAGTCACGAGCACAAAAAACCCATTTATACAATATTCATGAACACAGAGAAATCACCAACGACTAAAAACAAATTCAGGTTAAAATATCTGCTGTATTCACTGATTCCACTGCTGGTGTTCCTGCTGATTGCGGAAGCCATGGCCAGCGTGCTCTTTTACCAGATGCGGGGAAAAAACACCTTCGCGATCATGAGCGTGATGGAATACGCGGGCAAGAAAATCAAAGGCGAAAAGACAGTGGCTCCGCCGGCAGCCCGTTTCATCCGCTTGCCCGAGCACCCCAAATCCTATGAATTCACCACCGTGCCGCCAGAACCCTACATGGTCAATACCGAAAACCTGGAGCGCAAACCCTATCCCACCCGCACGGACGAAGGCGCCTTCATCCAGCCTGCAAAAATCCATGAGAACCCGGAGCTCGTCATCGCCTTCCTGGGAGGCAGCACCACCGAGTGCCGCTTCAATGACGAAGCTGCCAGGTTTCCCTACCGGGCGGGCAGGCTCATCGAACAAAGGACAGGCAAGCGCGTCAATTCCTATAACAACGGCATCAACAGCATCACCTCCATGAACTCCCTCAACATCTTCGTCAACAAGGTGCTGCCATTGCAACCTCACTACGCCGTGCTCATGCACAACATCAACGACATGAACCTGCTCATGTACGAGGGAACCTACTGGAACGACCACCCGCTGCGCTCCCTCGTGGTGGATCCGAACAACCCCCGCTTCTCCGATCCAAGATACCAAAGCGACGAGTGGGCGGACGCCCGCGGCAAGCCCATCGCCATTGACAGCGCCCGCATATTGAACTACTTCGGCAGCAGCCTCCGCTCTTTCGTAGCCATTGCCAAGGCCTGGAAGGTCCAGCCAGTGCTGATGACCCAGGCCAACCGCTTCACGGAAACCCCGGATACTAAAATATTAGGACAGGCAATCACAGAATGGAAGAAAAACGGCCTGACTTATGCACAAGTTAAAAACCTGTATGACGCCATGAACGAATGCATCCGGCAAACAGCCGCCGCTGAAAAAGTGCCCTTGATCGACCTGGCGGCTCAAATCCCCCAAACAAGGGAATACTTGCACGACCTGGTTCACTTCACGGACAAGGGTTCCATACTGGTAGCGGATATTATTTCCAGCACCTTTGCTGAAAAAATTCTATCCGGTACTCCAAATTGAAAACAATTTTCGCATCTTTTAAATCAATTTCACAATGAAAATTCTTGGTATTTCAGCCTTCTATCACGACTCGGCCGCAGCTGTCACCCACA
>JBEAYO010000076.1:0-10381 GCA_041159285.1 Bacteroidota bacterium
TCAAAAAACTTCACTGGGTGCCTGGCTGACAGGCTTTACCCTGCTGCTCGTCTGCAGCAGCCTCAATGCCCAGCCCTTCCAAATCGGCCACGCCAGCCTCACCTTCACCGACCCCGCCAGAAACAACAGAAACATACCCGCGGAAATCTACTACCCCGCAGATGTAGCGGGCGACAACGTTCCCCTGGCCACCACCGGCGGCAACTTCCCCGTCATCAGCTTCGGCCATGGTTTCGTCATGACCTGGGACGCATACCAGAACATCTGGGAAGCGCTGACGCCCCAGGGCTTCATCCTCGCCCTCCCTAAAACTGAAGGCAGCTTTTCCCCTTCCCACCTCGAACTGGGAAAAGACCTGGCCTTCGTCATCTCCAGCCTGCAGGCCCTGGGCCAGGACGGCAACTCCATCTTTTTCAACCGCGTGGACAGCACCAGCGCAGTGATGGGGCACAGCATGGGCGGCGGCGCTGCCCACCTGGCCGCAGAACTGGCTCCCTTCATTACCGCCGTTGCTACCCTGGCTCCCGCTGAAACCAACCCCTCTGCCATCCAGGCAGCTGAAGGCACTGTCATCCCTTCCCTGGTCATCGCGGGCGAAAACGACTGTGTCACCCCGCCGGCAGCCCACCAGCTGCCCATTTACGAGGCGCTTTCCAGCGCCTGCAAGCATTACATCAGCATCAAAGGCGGCAGCCACTGCCAGATGGCAAATTACAACTTCCTCTGCAGCTTCGGCGAAAACACCTGCACCCCGGCACCCGATATCAGCAGGGAGGCACAGCACCTGACGCTCAACAAGTTCCTCCTTCCCTGGCTGAAGTTCCAGCTGAAAGACGACTGTATCGCCGGGGAATCTTTTGACACCCTGGTACTGGATGATGCGGCCATTTCTCACCAAGGGAATTGCGACCTGTGCTTTGTTTCAGGCACGACTTCCACAACTGTTCCCGAGTTGCGTGTTTACCCCAACCCCTTTGCTGCTCAACTGCAAATCGCGCCTGATAAAACACTGGGTACAGCCGAATTTCTCCTTTACGACGTCACAGGACACCTCGTGCTGCGGCAAAGATTCACCGGCGAGGCAAGCGTCAAGACGGGCGCTTTGGCCCCGGGATCCTATTTTTTTGAAATAAAGGATGGGGAAGGCAGGAAATACAGCGGCAACCTGGTGAAAAAAGTAGAATAAAAGCTTCAGCAAGCTGCCATAAACGACAAAAGCCATCTCCCGGAGATGGCTTTTGTCGTTTATGCTTTTTGCGGCCATGAGGCCGCGCTGTAGCGCATTGACCTTGCGGTGCGTCAGGCTCCCTCCAGCGCGGCAGCACCGCCCACAATTTCCAGAATCTCGCCCGTAATGGCCTCCTGACGCGCTTTGTTGTAGCTCAACTTCAGGCTCTTCAGCATATCATTGGCATTTTCGGTGGCCTTGTCCATGGCTGTCATGCGAGCACCGTGCTCGGAAGCATGGGTGTCGAGGAGGTATTTCTGGAAAGTCGTCTGCAGGATGCTGGGAATCAGCGTCTGCAGCAAGCTGTTCATATCGGGCTCGAACAGGTAATCCGCCTTGGAACCCTGTCCTGCCTGGCTTTCAATTTTTGGAACTGGCAACCACTGCTCCGTCTCGGGATACTGCGTAGCTGCATTTTTGAAACGGCCATAGGAGACAGTGATGACATCGTACGCCTCCGCTGCGAAGGCATCCATCAGCCGCTGGGAGACCAAGGAGACATTGTCATAGCTCAGGTCGCTGGACAGTTCCACGTGGTCCTTGATAATTGTGGCATCTGAATAGCGGCGGCGGAAATAATCATAGCCCTTCTTGCCGATGGGGATGATGGTCAGGTTGCCGGCTTTGTGTACCTCGGCGAACCGATTTTCGATGGTGGCCACGGCAGATTTAATGACGTTGGTGTTGAAAGCGCCGCACAGCCCGCGGCTGGACGTCACCACCACCACGCAGGCTTTGGTGACGGGTCGTTCGATGCCGAACTTCGTGTCAGCTTCCCCGCCGAGGTTGGTCAGAATATTGCGAAGCATCTCGTTCAGCTTGTTGGCATAGGGGCGCATCTGCTGGATCGCCATTTGCGCCCTGCGCAACTTGGCAGCAGATACCATCTTCATTGCCTTGGTGATTTGCTGTGTATTCTGAACGGATACGATGCGTTCCCGAACTGCTTTTAAATTGGCCATTTTTAATTATAACTAAATGAATAAGCCAGTGAACGGCACCCCTCCGGGAAAATCCGGTGTGATGGCGTGCCGTTCACCAGGCTATTGCAATATCATTTCCTGTACTGATGAGACAATTCTGCAGCCAGCTTTTCCACGGTCGAAATTGCTGAGTCAGACAGCTTGCCGGCCTTGAAATCAGCCAGTGCCTCAGGGTGTTGCTGCTCCAATTGCAGCAGCAGGATTTCTTCGAACTCGCGAATCTTATTCACTGGAATGTCCTTCAGCAAACCCTTGGTGCCCAGGTGGATGATGGCGACCTGCTTTTCCACGGAAACCGGGGAATACTGCGGCTGCTTGAGGATTTCCACGTTGCGCTTGCCCTTTTCGAGCACTGCCACCGTGGCAGGGTCGAGGTCGGAACCGAACTTGGAGAACGCTTCCAGCTCGCGGTATTGAGCCTGGTCAATCTTCAGCGTACCGGACACCTTCTTCATGGACTTGATCTGGGCAGAGCCACCTACGCGGCTTACAGAGATACCCACGTTGATGGCAGGGCGGATACCTGCGTTGAAGAGGTTTGACTCCAGGAAGATCTGTCCGTCCGTGATGGAAATCACATTGGTCGGGATGTAGGCTGACACGTCGCCGGCCTGCGTCTCGATGATCGGGAGGGCTGTGAGCGAGCCACCGCCCTTCACGATGCCGGCCTTTTTCAGGCTATCCGGCAGGTCGTTCATGCTGCGGGCGATATCATCGTTGTTGATTACCTTGGCCGCGCGCTCCAGCAAGCGGGAGTGCAGGTAGAAGATGTCGCCGGGGTAAGCTTCGCGGCCGGGTGGGCGGCGGAGCAGCAGGGATACCTCACGGTAGGCTACAGCCTGCTTGGACAAGTCGTCATATACGATCAGCGCGGGGCGGCCTGTGTCGCGGAAATATTCCCCGATGGCAGCACCGGCGTAGGGGGCGAAGAACACCAGCGGAGCCGGCTCGGCAGCAGAGGCAGATACGATTACCGTGTAAGCCATGGCGCCGTTCTCTTCCAGCGTCTTGGCGATGTTTGCCACGGTGGAAGCCTTCTGGCCGGAAGCCACATAGATGCAGAAGACCGGTTCGCCGCGGTCGTAAAATTCCTTCTGGTTGATGATTGTGTCAATGGCGATGGCCGTCTTGCCGGTCTGGCGGTCTCCGATAATCAACTCGCGCTGTCCCCTTCCGATCGGAATCATGGAGTCGATGGCCTTGATACCGGTCTGAAGCGGCTCATTCACTGGTTGACGGTAGATTACACCGGGGGCTTTGCGCTCCAATGGCATTTCGTACTTCGTGCCGCCGATGGGGCCCTTGCCGTCAATCGGCTGCCCAAGGGCATTGACGACGCGGCCGATTACCTGGTCGTTCACCTCGATGGAGGCGATGCGGCCGGTGCGGCGCACGGTGGAGCCTTCGCGGATATTGTCGCCGGGACCCATCATTACGACGCCGACATTATCTTCTTCCAGGTTGAGTACCACGGCCAGTACGCCGGTTTCAAATTGCACCAGTTCACCGGCCTGTGCCTTGTTCAGCCCGTAAACGCGGGCGATGCCATCGCCCACCTGTAGTACAGTGCCAACCTCTTCCAATTCGGCTTCTGTGCTAAATCCGGAGAGTTGCTGTTTGAGTATCGCCGAAATTTCATCGGGTTTGACGTCAATCATGATTGTATTATTTGAAGTTCGTAAATTTGTAAAAATCTTACTTTCAATGCTGAAGAAGCCGGTTGACCCTAATGTCAGAGGTTTCTGCTGTCATTGATGAGCGATATGTACAGGTTTCCTTTGAATTCTTTTTTCAGTTCAGCCAGTTTGAAGGCCACGCTGTCATCGTACAGTTTGTCGTCCAGCTCGATGGTGAAGCCGCCGATGAGCTTGTCATTCACCGCTACCTGCAAGTCAACGGTGTCCTCTACGACGGAGCTGTCCTCCAGAATCTTGTGGATTTGATCGACGGTATCCTTGCTCAGGGGGGCGGCTGAGACCAGCCGCACGCTGGAGATGCGCTTGATACGCTTGTACTGCGCTACGAATTCGCTGGCAATTTCCACCAGGTGAGCCTCGCGGCCCTTTCTGAACATGATGTCCAGGAAGGCTAGGGTGAGGGGGTCGAACTGGTTTTGAAACAGGTGGTTGACGACCTGGCGCTTTTTATCGGCCTTCAGCACGGGGCTTCTCAGCATCAGCTTGAAGTCGCGGTTGTCAGTGACCTCGCGCAGGACCTTGACATCCTCCAGGATGCGGTCGAGTTTATTTTGCTCGATAGACAGGTCTATCAGCGATTTGGCATATCTGCCAGCTATTTTTTGAACGCTCATCGTTGGGAAGAGTGCAATTAATTAAATTTGATGTCCTTCACCAGATCCTTCACATAGGCTTCCTGGGCTGCATCGCCCTTGAGTTCCTTGCGAATGATCTTTTCGGCAATTTCGATGGAGATGGAACCAACCTGGTTCTTAAGATCAACCATGGCGGCCATCTTCTGGTTCTCGATTTGCTCCTTGGCGCTGGCGACTATTTTCTGCGCTTCAGCCTTGGCTTTGTCTTTTGCCTCGGCGATCATTTCATTGGCTGCGTCTTTTGCTTCCCTGAGAATGCGGGCGCGCTCTTCGCCGGCCTGAATCAGCAGTTCCTCGTTTTGCGCCTTCAGGTTGGCCATATCCTGGCGCACGCGCTTGGCTTCATCGAGGGAGTTCTGGATATCGGATTCCCGCTTTTTCAAGGCGTCGGCAATGGGTCGGAACGCAAACTTGCCGATGATGAACCAGAACAGCAAGAAGATGACAGTGGTCCAGAAAAGAAGACCGAAATCGGGTTTAATAACAGAGAAATCAGCGAGAAATATCATGACAATCGTTGTTTGTTGTGAATTGTTTAGTTCAAAAAGGTTCTTTGGAGGCCACGCTATGAGGCGACATTAAAAAACAAGCCCGAAGACCAACCGTCTCCGCAGCTTGTTTTTTTTTAGATTATTGGCCGTTGCTGAGGAAAGCAACAACGATGGCGATCAAAGCAGCACCTTCCACGAGGGCTGCCAGAAGGATCATGTTGGAGCGGATATCTCCCACAGCCTCTGGCTGGCGTGCAATCGCTTCCATGGCTTTGCCACCGATCTGGCCGATGCCGATGCCGGCGCCGATAACTGCCAGACCCATTCCAATTGCGGTAATTGAACCAAACATAGTTTTAATAATTATTGTTAAAAAAAAAGGTTGAAATCTGTCTTTTTTCCCGCGCGCCGCCCTCAATGGTGCTCATCCTCCGTGGCAGCTCCGATGTAGGATGCCGTCAGGATGGTGAAGACGAAGGCCTGGATAAATGCGACCAACAACTCGATCGACATCATGAACAGGGTCAGAACCGTTGAACCCACGGCCGTGCCGTAGCTGGCCGGGGCAGATTCACCTGATTTCCCGAAAAGGAAGATCAGGCTCACGAAAATAACGATGACCATGTGTCCTGCCGTAATGTTCGCAAAGAGACGAAGCATCAGGGTCAGCGGCTTGATAAACACACCGAGCACCTCCACCGGAGTAAGAATGGATTTGACCCAGGCGGGCACACCAGGCATCCAGAGGATGTGCTGCCAGTAGTGCCTGTTGCCGTTGAGGTTCACCAGCAGGAAGGTGATGATTGCCAGCACCATGGTTACCCCCAGGTTTCCGGTGACGTTGCTGCCGCCAAAAAAGGGAATCTGGCCAAAGAGGTTCAAACCCAGTATGAAGAAAAACAGGGACATCAGGAACGGAAGGTATTTTTCCCACTTGTGACCCACCATCGGTTTGACCACTTCGTCCTGGATAAAAACGAAAATCGTTTCAATCAAGCTCTGAGTGCCTTTCGGAGCCATCCCCTCCCGCTTGCGGTAGGCGGCTGCCACGGAGAGGAACATCCAGGTGAAAAGGACGAGAATCAATATCATGCTGACTACGTTCTTAGTCAGTGAAAAATCATAGAATGAAGTGATGCCGCCGCCAAAGAGTCCGCCATCGGCAGTACTTCTCGCCTCAGTGAGGTAAAGTTGGTCGTTGTAGCAAACGTGGGGCAATTCTTTTTCCTTGCCATTGGGCAGGGTGGCCTTCCTGAGGTAGGGGTGGTGGCCGACTTCCACTTCCCCGGTCGGGAAGGAGGGGTCAGTGATGCGTCTTACCATTCCTTCCACCAGCACATAGCGGTCAACGGCCATGTGTCCATTGCCATGGGCGTCTGCATGAAACTTGCCGGAGGAGAAAACTGACCAGCCTTCCTGGGGTGCATAGAGAAAGCAGGGCAGGGGCAAGGAGAAGGGACCTATGCTGTAAATATTTTGGTCGGAAATGTGGTGGAATGCCGTTGCTCCCGGGTTAAAGGGTCCGTGTTCGGGCTCCCCACAGCCGCTGGTGGCGTGATGGTGGGTATCCGCCTGGTGGGTGGCCTGTGTGCCCCCGTTTTCCTGGGCCTGGGCTGAAAAAGTGAGGAAAAAAAAGCTGAATATGCTGAGAATATACCTACGCATCCGGATATTTTTTAATGGGAACTCACTGCTTTTTAAAAAGTGGCGCAAATGTAGGCATTCCGATGTTTATTCAAAAAGGTAAATTGTTATTTTTTTTTGTTTCCGCCGGCCTGCACAGGCACTTGCCCGCTGCCGCCGGGAATTTGTTCCCGCAGTGTTATATCAGGGAAAGACTGCACTTGCTGTCTGGCCTGTGGAAGTGGGATTGGCTTTTTCGAAGCAACAGTGGAACATTTGAAAGCGGATGTGATGTAAATATGACTCGTTGAACAAAAAATGATACTTTTACCGAAATTGATGGATTGTCAGCTATTATTATTAAAAATCACCATAATTTCCTCAACATCGTTGTACCCGAAGGTGTTCTTTTAATAACTGCCAGGAGACTTTCTTACCCCTCAATTACCAAGCCCAACTTGATGAAATCGCTGAATGCGAACGACCAGCCAGCTTGTGTCGCAAACTGACGGAGATTTATTTATTCATTGCCGAAACAATAAAAACAATGGCCACACAACAAGCCTCCCCTTGTGCCTCATCGGGCACGTCAACCTCAATTCTTTTGCTGCCGCTTCTTCTCCTTCTGTTCCCGGCTTGGGTCCATGCACAGAAGATCCCCTTGCTGGAAACCACTACGACCATTAACCTCACTGTCCTGGCCAGCAAGCTCCAGGCGGCTCCCCCGGATGACAGCGCTGAAATAGATGCAAACCTCCTCGTTCTGCCGCTTCCGATGCCGGACGGCAGCGAGCGCCCATTCAAATTCGTTCGCCGCGATTTGATGTCAGCCGATTTCGCAGCCCAGTTCCCCGATTTTAAAACCTATAAAATAGAGGCTGCCGATGCACCAGGCATCAGGGGTAGAGCTACCGTGACCCCACACGGACTAATGGTGCATATTTTCAGCCCGGAGGGCTTTGTTGAAATCGTGCCCCTGGACCTGCTCAGCCCAAGCCTCCACCGGGTCGCACTGTACCCAAGCCTGGAAACGGACTTCCTGTGCGGCACCGATGACAGCTTCGTTCTCAAAGATGCAGCAGCCCCGCCCAAGGCCGTGTTCACCAATGGCACAACCCGCAGGAACTACAAGCTTGCCATCGTCACCACCGGTGAATTCGGGCAAACCCACGGTGGAACGGTCTCCTCCGCCTCCGCTGTCGTCGTGTCACAAATAAATGCGCTGGAGGACCTGTATGAAAAGGAGCTGGCAGTGAGATTCACGCTGCTCACGCCAGCCATTTATCTGGATCCAAACACGGATCCATTTCCGAGTACCAGCACCAACCGTACGCTGATGGCAGCAGAGGCTGTCGCCATGAATTTCCCGAATGTGAATGACTATGACTTCGGCCATGCGCTCCACAGCACGGGTGGAAACAGCAGTTGGGGAGGCGGAATAGCCTATGTCGGCGTATTGTGCTTCAACGTCCTGATTTCCGGCAGCAGCACGGGCTATTACAAGGCAGGCGCATGGAGCACTGTGGGCAGCTCCACATCGGGCGCCCTGGGTACTTTTGGACACGAGGTGGGTCACCAGTTCAGCATGCTCCACACCTTCAATGGCACCGGGGGCAGCTGCACCAGCAACATCAGTTCAGTTTCAGGCTACGAAATCGGCAGCGGAACAACTATCATGTCCTACAACGGCCTCTGCAGCAGCACTCAGAACGTGCCGGGCGGAGGGGCTGCCGACTTGTATTTTTATCATACCAACCTGGAGGCAGCTATCAACGAGATGACCAGTATTTCCTGCGGGACATCGGCAGCCTCCGGCAATACACCTCCTGTGGTCACGGCCAACCCATGTGGCGGCAGCACGACCATCCCCAAAAGTACCCCCTTCCGGTTGACGGGCTCCGGAACGGATGCCGACGGCGATCCAATTTATTATACCTGGGAGCAGTCCGATGAAGACGGCAGCGGCACGACCACCCAGGGTTTCATTGGCTCCACGGCAGCCGCCAGTACCGTTGCCCCGCTGTTCCGCGCCTATCCACCCACGACCTCCCCGAGCCGGACTTTTCCAATCATGGAGTTGGTGGCCGCCAATAATTATGCTTCCTCCTTTGAGCCGCTTCCCTCCGTGGCGCGAACCATCAAGTTCCAATTCACAGGAAGGGACTGGAAAACTGTCGGCGGCGGAGTGAACTCTGCGCTGTTGTCCCTGACGGTTTCAGCTTCGGGGCCCTTTTCCGTCACAGCACCCAATGGAGGGGAGACCCTCACTGCCGGCAACAGCTCGACCGTCACCTGGGACGTCAACGGAACCAATGCCTTTTGTACAAACGTCAATATCAAGCTCTCAGTGGACGGCGGATTGACTTTTCCATATACCCTGGCTACGTCAACTCCCAATGACGGCTCTCACAGCGTCACCATTCCTGCCGGCGCAGTGAACTCCAGCAACGCACGCATCATGGTGGAGTGTGCTGACAACACCTGCGTGGTGTTTTTTGACGTATCGAACAGTAATTTTTCCATCAGCTCTACCTGCAATGCGACCATCAGCAATGTCTGCCCGGTGAGTCCCCTGAGCGCTGCTGCAGGCAATGCAGCCCTCAACCTCAATATGGACAATTACTATGGCAGCTCGTTTACCACAAAAACATTCAACATAGTCAGCACTGACCCCGATGCCAACATTCCCAGCTTCAATACAGCCGGCACAGGCTGCATACACCAGGGCTGGAACAACGACTATAAAAATCAGACATTTTCGGTGAGCGAATCCGGCACCTACACTTTTTCCATTTCCGGCAGCGCAAATTTCAGCGGCATCATCATTTACACTGCCTCCGGGTACAGTCCACCCGCTGCCTGCAATGGGTTCGTGAGCAGCAATTACAGGGACACTGGAACAGGGTCAACCAACATACTTTCCAACACTACCGCCACCCTGACCGCCTGCACGGACTATGTGATGGTGGCTTCCAACCTGAATGCTACAGCGCCTTTTTCTGTGACGGTCACTATTTCTGGTCCAGGCAATGTGATGGAAAACAACGCATCGCCCGGGGCGAGCTATTCCTATACCTACGTAGCTGTCAACTCATCCAATAACCAAATTGCGGCGGTTAGCGCAACTTCTAACTTCACCAGCCTGAGCGCAGGGTCCTATATCGTATATGGTGCTTCTTATTACAGCGGCGCGGGTCCCAGTCCGGCCACTGTGAGCCCTGCCACCTGGGTTGGTCAAACCATTGAGCAAATCCTTTCCTCGGGCAACTGCGCCTTGTTCAGTGCGAATTCTCGCCCCGTTGTTATCACTTCCGGCTGCACGCCCCCTACAGCCGGATTGACCAAATCGGGCGATCTGAGCTGTTCAGTTACCTCAGTCACCCTTACAGCTACTCCTGCCACGGGCATGACCTATGCCTGGAGCGCCGGTGCTACGCCAATCAGCGGAACCAACACGGCCACGGTGACTGCAGCTGGCACCTATACCGTCACTGTCACCGATACAGGGACCAGTTGCACGGCTACGGCCTCCGTCAGCGTGAGCGCCAACACCACGCCGCCGGTAGCGGGGCTCAGTAAATCGGGCAACCTTAGCTGTAGCACGACCAGCGTTACACTGACTGCTACCCCCGCCACTGGAGCCACCTATTCCTGGAGCGCCGGTGCTACGCCAATCGGGAGCACCAATACAGCCACCGTGACCGCGGCCGGCACTTACACGGTC
>JBEAYO010000077.1:0-10355 GCA_041159285.1 Bacteroidota bacterium
TCTCCCACCCCCGGTGAAGAACTTCGTAGTATCCGACAACGCCACTTTCCGCCCGTCATACAACTCCCCGTTCTCCATCCTTTCCACCACATCCATCTCATAAGACTCCAGGTCCTCATAGGGCTTCTGTATGCAACGGCCAGAGGGCGTGTAGTACTTCGCCACGGTCAACCGCAGGGCCGAGCCGTCGCGAAGGTTGTACTGCTCCTGTACCAAACCCTTGCCATAGGTCCTGCGGCCGATGATGAGCCCCCGGTCCCAGTCCTGGACCGCCCCGGCGATGATCTCGCTGGCACTGGCAGACCCCTCGTCCGTCAACAAGGCTATGCGGTCTATGTCGTAAAAACTGCGTCCGGTGGACTTGTACTCCGTCCTGGGAACGTGGCTGCCCTCCGTGAACACCAACAGCTTGTCTTTTTCCTTGAACAGCTGGCTCAGGATATTGGTGGCCTCCTGCAGATAACCGCCTCCATTCTGGCGCAAATCCAGGACCAGGTGCTTCATTTGCTGCTTCTCAGCCAGTTCCTCCAGGGCTTTCATGAATTCCTCATAAGTGTTGGAACTGAAGCGGTTGATTTTGATGAAACCCGTCTGCTCATCCAACATATAGGCTACTTCCACGCTGTTGACCGAAATGCGGTCCCTGGTCAGGGTGAAGAAACGCAGTTGTTTCTCATGCCTGCGCCGAATGCCGACGGCAATCTTGGAGCCGCGGTCACCCCGGAGTTTCTTCAGGATGCCCGCATAGTCGATGTTCTTTCCCAGGGTCAGGGAGTCTTCGACCACCACAATCTTGTCACCCGGCAGGATGCCCGCATTGGCGGCAGGTCCCCCGGTGATGGCCGAAAGTACCATGACCGTGTCGTCCACCACGGTGAATTCGATGCCGATGCCGTCGAACTCCCCGTCCAGCTGCTCGTTGACTTCCTCCAGTTGGGCTGCCGAGATGTAACTGGAATGGGGGTCCAGTTGCAACAGGATGTGGTTGATGGCCTCCTGGACCAACTCCTCGTTGTCAACTTCCTCGACATAACGGGATTCGATGTAGCGGATGAGTTCCTCGAGTTTGCCCTGCCCCAGGGCACTGGGCGGCAAGGCTTCCTCCTGCTGCCGGATATTGGATATGTTGGGCGGGTTGGACTGCATGCCGGCGCCAATCCACATCCCCCCGGCCAATATCAGGGAAAAGGCCAGTGGGAGCCAGATGTTGAACTTGCTTGCTGCGGGAATGTGCTCGGTGCTCATCAATGATGTTTAGTATCGTTTGTTGCGGCAACTTCAGCGCTCTTCTGTAAAGTTGACAATTGAACTCGCCATGGCCTCATATCCGGCTTTTACCGCCGGACTGACCCCAATGTCGTTAAGTTAAGCTTATCCGTAACTGTTTAGCACCCTGTGCAGATGCTGCTTGTTTTCCGGAAAGGGCGGTTGGCGGCGCGCCTGAGCGCATCGCCGGCCGCGGGGAAGGTTTTTTAGGGCGCGGGGCTGCGCCCCGCGCCCTTTCCGGGAGGCCAGCAGCACCTGCAAGGGGTGCTAAACAGTTACGCATATTCAAGCTAACGCACTGCAGCTTTAATATGCTGACCTAAGGACATTAGGACTGACCCTTCTCCAAGGGCCTGTCTTTTTTTTATTTGAACAAACATATTGCCGTCGGAAACTGACTGACAAACTACTGACAGTCAGGCTGCAAACTGCCGCTGCACCATACGTTTTCAGCAAACGCCGCTGACTGTTCGAATGGGTGTCCTGGCAAAATTATCTACATTATTCAACTTGATATGTTGGAAATATGAAATCAAAATTACAACTTTGTTTAATTCCTGAAAAAGATTTCGTAGTATTGACTGGAATTTATTAAATTTCCTGTTCGTTTGCGAAGCACTACATGCTTTCTTTTTATTGACCAACTTTCCCGATGTATAGCCGCTGAACTGAGGATGTCTGATGTCAGTTCTGGCACTTTTTTGAAAACCCATTAGGTGGGCTACCCAAAAGCAAGGCGGCCGTCTTTAATAAAAAGGCTATCTCGAAAAATCCAGCGCACTTTTGAAATTTGTTTCGAGGGTACTGGTTGCCCGCCGGACACCCTGAATCCTTCTTGAGCCTGTCTCAAAAGACCCGGTGAACTTTTGAAATTCGTTCAACCGGCACCGATTGGCTCCCGGAAACGGCGCAGGGCGGGCCTGCGACCCGCCCTGCGCCCTGAAATCCCCCCGCCGCGGTTTGGCCGCTAAACCGCAGCGGGGTAGATTTTCAGGTGCGCAGAGCTTCGCTCCCCGCACCTTTGATGGGAGGACCACTCGGCAAATAGCCTTTTGAGAAAGACGCCCCTTACGAGAAGGAGCCTTGAGAAAGGGGCTTTTAGGACAAACTCCAACCCACCAATGGCAAGCTTGCTGACATAAGACGTCCGGTCTCCGGACAAACCATAACATAGCGAGTAAACCCAAATTAGATATGGAAAGTGGACTTGACAACCTCGACAAACAAATTCTTTCGTTGCTGATGTATAACGCCGACCAGGCCTATACCGAAATAGCTAAAAAACTCTTCGTCTCGGGCGGAACCGTGCATGTTCGCATGAAAAAACTCCGCGACATGGGCATCGTCCAGGGCGCCAACCTCGTGATCAACCACAGCCGGCTTGGCTATGACATCTGTGCCTTCCTGGGCATCTATCTCGACAAAAGTTCGCTGTACGACGACGTGGCCGAACAACTCAAAAGCATCCCGGAAGTAGTGGAGGCCTACTACACAACCGGCTTGTACAGTATTTTTGCGAAAATTTACTGCCGCGACACCAACCACCTGCGGGACGTGCTTCACGACAAGGTCCAGAAAATACCGGGCATTCAGCGGACGGAAACCTTCATCTCCCTCCAGGAAAGCATCAACAGGCCCGTCGACATGTTCACCGGAGAGGAAGGTTAGTGGCAGCCTAACAGCTTGAATTTATCAATGAACAGACCCGTTGCGGCTCTAATTTGTCACACACTGATGCTGCTGCATTTGCCGATGCTGACAGCCGGACTGCCTGGACCTGGCAAGCAACCTGCCTTGCGGGAGCTTTACCTCATCACGGCAGCTTTCTCCGACACCACCCCCTACCTCGGCTACCGCCTTCACCTGACCTCGGTCAGCCTGGTAAAAGAATCGGAGAAATACGTCAAGATAAATTGCACCCTGATCAACTCCGGCAGAATGAACGTGGACTTCGGCAATGCCGGAACCGCTGAGTGGGTGCCGCTGGAATTCGACGAGTCGCTCTTCCAGCTGAAACTTGGAGGGCTGAGGGACAACATCCGCCTGGCGCTCCAGGAAAAAGGACTGCGAGTACCGGCAGGCGCTGTGCTTAGAAATGTCGAATTGCGCGTCTCTACCCTGCCGACTCCACTGCCGCCGGCAGCGACGCCAGCCATCCCCCTCCCCGCGCCTGGGGCAAATGCCATTGCCGATGCTACCACTCCGCCAGCCGGCAACTCAGTGCCGCCGCCCGGGCTGCCCCCAGCCACGCGAACTGACAGTTGCCCGGATTTGCACTTCGCCAGCCTTGTATTGGTGGGAGAAGCCTTCGGCAAGGCCACGATTGACTTCGTCATTGAAAACAGGGGACTAAGCCCCTTTCCACTCAGCCAAAAAAACATAGGGGGAAATCAGGCCACGCTGGTGCTCGAGGCCTTCATCTCGGGAGTGACCGTATTGACGAGAGGAGCGCTGCCCGCAAATGCAATGGTGCTGTCTCCGGATGAAACAGGCATGGATGAACTGCTGCCGGGCCAACAGATAAAAGGAAAAATGCAGGTGGACACGAGCAAGAAGACCCGCTACCTGAAAAGCCTCATCCTTTCACTGGACTCCGACTTTTTGCAACTCGAATGCGACAGAAGCAACAATGTCGCCGGGCTGGTCCTGGAATAATAACAACCTGCTACAGCTAGCCGGCTTTAAAACTAATAAGAAATGTATCTGTTTAGCTCCACTTGCAGATGCTGCTTGCCTATCTGAAAGGGCGGTCTGGGCTTGTGTAAAAAGCCCTTGCGGCTGGCTCCTCCGGTGCCGCACGGCTTCCGGAAAGGGCGCGGGGCTGCGCCCCGCGCCCTTTTCAAAGAAGGATCCTGCGCCCAGGGGACTTTTCACACAAGTCCCGCGCCTTTTCTCGAAGGCAAGCAACATCGAATGAATTTCAATTGCTATTGCCTATAAAAATAGCAGGATTTTGATATCAACGGCTCAGGCGCCCAGGTAGTGCTTCAGCAGTTTGCTGCGGCTGGCGGAGCGCAATTTGTTGATGGCCTTGTCCTTGATCTGGCGAACCCTCTCCCGCGTGAGCCCGAACTTGTCGCCAATGTCTTCGAGCGACATGGGATGCTCCACGCCGATGCCGAAATACAATTTGATGACATCCATCTGGCGGTCGGTGAGGGTGCTCAGAGAGCGCTCAATCTCCATGCGCAGGGACTCAGTGTATTCCAGCTCCTGGTCCGTTTTCGGAGAGTGGATGTTCTCCAGCACGTCCAGCAGGGAGTTGTCCTCACCATCCACGAAGGGAGCGTCCATGGAAACATGGCGCGAGGCCACGCCCAGGGTAGTCTCCACCTCTTCGGTGGGGATTTCGAGCAGGGAGGCCAGTTCCTCGGCGGAGGGCTCGCGCTCGAAGTTTTGCTCCAGTTCGGAGAAGGCCTTGTTAATTTTATTGAGGGAGCCCACTTTGTTCAGCGGCAGTCGCACGATGCGGGACTGTTCGGCGAGGGCCTGGAGGATGGATTGGCGGATCCACCACACGGCATAGGAAATAAATTTGAAGCCCCGGGTTTCGTCGAAGCGCTGGGCGGCTTTGATGAGGCCCAGGTTGCCTTCGTTGATGAGGTCGCTCAGGGAGAGGCCTTGGTTTTGATACTGTTTGGCGACGGAGACGACAAAGCGGAGGTTGGCTTTTGTCAGTCTTTCCAGTGCTGTCTGATCGCCCTGTTTAATTCGCTTGGCCAGTTCCACTTCTTCTTCCGGGGTCAGAAGATCCACTTTGCCGATTTCCTGCAGATACTTCTCGAGGGACTGGCTCTCCCTGTTGGTGATAGATTTTGTAATTTTTAATTGTCTCATCGAACCGCTTCGATTTTTTGTGTTTGTGCAAATAGATCCTTGCTCTTGTTTTCCGGATGTTGGGTGGGACGGTGGGGTGGGCTCTCTTGCGCCTGTGCTTGTTTTCCGGGCCTGTGCGGATGGGCGCTGTTTTTAATCTGGCACTCGATTGAGGAGTTCCAGAAAGCGGATAAGGGATATTACTGCAAAAATAGCCTAATTGTGCCGTACAATCAACATGAACGGCAAAGGTTATTTATTGATAATATTTTTTTATATTTAAAATATTTTGGGTTTCAGCCGCAAGCAGTTTCAAACCTGTAAAATTATTTGATTTTTTTTGTGCCCTTGCTGCGGGCATCCGGCTTTGTTTTCCGTACAGGACAGGGAGCGTGGAAGGAAGAATCAGGGCTGTCTCAAAAGACCCGGCAAGCCGTTCCGCCGGTGCCGCACAGACTTTTTACACAACTCCGCCTTTTGCGAGAAGGCTCCTCGCCGCAGGATCTTTTGAGACAGCCGCAAGGGCAAAGTATGTTCGGCGGGCCTGCGGCCCGCCGAACACACTTTGCGGGGAATAAACCAGCGCCGGCAATCCATTCAGGCAAAACCGATTGCCACGCTCCACTTCCTGTGCCAATAAAAAAAAATGCTTCCCACATCTTTATTTTGAAAAATGCGGATTTTGCTATTTATTGCGCCATGATTTAGTTTTCATCACCCCATTCGGTTAAATGGCATAAAAAAAATTCCTGAAGGTATGCAAAGAGAAAAAATTGAAATAGAATACCTCCTCCGAACCTCGCCAACGTTGCTTTACCAATTCTTTACCACCCCATCTGCCCTGGTGCGCTGGTTTTGCGACAAAGTGGACATCCAGGGAATCAACATCTACACCTTCGGCTGGAACGGCTATGAGGAAATCGCCCGCTTGTCCGAAGACATCGAGGAGGAACTGCTCCGCTTCGACTGGCTCGACGACGACCGCGAGGGCGAATACCTCGAGTTTCGCATCGGCATCTCCCCCGTCACCGGGGAAACCATACTGACCATCACGGATTTCTGTGATTCCGATGAGGTACAGGAACAAAAAGACCTCTGGGAAACCCAAATCAAGCTATTGAAAAAAGAGACCGGCAGCGGCGGCTGACTTCCGCCCCGCTCCCGGCCGCAACCCCGGCTTCCTTTACCATGACCCTCTTCTTTGGCCTCGAACTGGACGACCACGCCCTACCTCACCCGCCTTCAGAAGCGGGCATTTACCACTGCGGCCGCAGACAGCTGCTCCGCCTGCTGGAAAACTTCCTCGGCCTGGCTGGTCTACCCGACAATATTGACTTCCTGCGCGTAGAACAATACCGGCAGGCGCTGCTCCGGCACCTCGCCAGCCCCCACCCGGCCCCGGACACCCGCTTTTACAAAGCCTCCTTCGAGGCCGACCAGTTCGCCACGGCTGAAAACCTGCTGGAACGCCGCGATGAACTTCTCCTCAACGGCTGGGATTTCTCCCCGTCGCCCGATATGCCGCCCCGCCTGCGCGCCTTCGCTGAAATCGAAACCCTGCTCCACCAGGATCAAATCCAGGCACATGACCAGCCATCGCCCGGCCTGTCGCAGGGCTTTTCGGATCGCTTCTGCCAGGTGCTGGCGTCGCTGGATCAGCAAACGCTCCCCTTCTCATCGGTCAAGCTCAACGAGCCCCTGGACCTGCTGCCCCGCTACCTTCAGCGGCTCTTTGACAAGATGTCCGCCGCCGGCGCTTCCATCGGACAGCTGCATGCTGCGGAACAGCCGCCCGTGGCAACCACGGCAAACCGCCCCCTGACCGACCTCCAGAAATTTCAAAAGCGGCTGTTCCACCCCTCAGCGCCCCTGGAATCGGGCGACAAAACGCTCTCGAACGACGGCAGCCTGCTGCTGCTGAGGAGCAAGCGCTCTGGCGATGCAGCAGCCTGGCTGGCCCGGCTGCTGCGCATCAACCAACAAGCGGGAAAGACCCCGTCCGTCAACCTGCTCATTCCCGAATCATCCCGGGAGCTCGACGTCGCCCTGGTACAGGAAGGCCAACCTTCCCTGGGACTGCCTTCCGCTTCCCTGGCCCGCCCGGCCCTGCAGATACTGAAACTGGTGCCCGCCTTCCTGTGGGAACCGGTGGACCCCTATAAACTGCTGGAGTTCGTCTCCCTCTCGGCAAAGCCGTTGCCAGAAGACCTCTCCGCCCGCATCGCTGCTGAAATCGCCTCGACCCCCGGCATGCGCTCCGACAAATGGAGGGAAATGATCAGCACCTACTTCTCCGAGCTGGAGCAAAAAGCCGCCGACAACCGCGCCATCAATGTCGCCGAGGTGCGCAAGCAATACCATTTCTGGTTCGAGCGGACGCGCCACAAGGCAGGCAGCAAAGTGCCGAAGGACGAAATTGCAAAGCTGTACCACTATGTGTTCGACTGGGCCTACAGAGCCTATGAGGAATACGGAAATCGAAACACCTCCTTCCTGGTGCTGCGCGAACAGGCCAGGCGCACCGTCGAACTGCTCGAAACCCTGCCCGAGTCCGAGCTGTCTCACCTCGAACTGGAGCGAATCGTGCGCACCATCTTTGAAGCAGCCCCGGTGGTGCTGCAGGAGGAAGAAGCCGGCCATTTGCCCTATGCCTCCCACCCCGCCAGCTTCACTGGGCCTGTGCCCGAGATCTGGTGGTGGAATTTTTTACAACAGGAAGCACCACACTTTTTCTCGCGCTGGTACCAGCAAGAGCGCGACTACCTGGCAGGTCGCCAGGTGTTGACAGACACGCCGGAACTGGAGAATGCCAGGATGCTTTGGCAGCAAAGGCTGCCGGTGCGAATGGCCAGGGAGCGGCTGCTGTTGGTGATTCCGGACGCGGTGATCGGGGAGGCGGCCGTTCCGCATCCCTTGTTCGGCGACCTCCTGGCGGCATTTGAAAACCTGGAGGCCATCACGCAGGAAGTCAGCCTGGACCAGCCGCAGGCCGGACGGCCTGACGCCATGTCAAGGCACTTCGCATTGCCGGAGCTCTGCCGGCTGGAGCTGCGTCAAACAGGGCGGCCCAAGCCTTTCCTGAAGGTGAGAAACCTCGGCGACTTCCAGCGGGACTACGAGTCGCTGACCAGCCTGGAAACGCTCATTTACTACCCCTACCTCTGGGTCTTCAGATACAAGCTGAGGCTTCGCCAATCACCCATCCTCAGCATCGTTCCCGAACACACCCTCATGGGGAACCTGGCGCACCGCTTGTTCGAGAAATTGCTGAAGGAAGACTATGCCTCCATGGACCGCCCTTCGCTGGAGCGGTGGATTGACCAGGAGATGCAGCTCTTGCTGATGCGGGAGGGCACGGTGCTTTTGTTGTATGGCCGCGAGCCTGACAGGATTCAGTTTGCCAACAAGCTGAAATACGCCGCCTGGAGCCTGATCCAACAACTCCGGGCCAATGGCTGGCGCGTGCTGGCGACGGAGCAAGCGATGGACGGCACCTTTCCCGTTTACCATCCCAACCCTGACCCTCCCCCCATCCCGGTCAAAGGCATTGCCGACCTGGTGCTGGAAAGGGACAACGGGGAGCTGGCTGTGCTGGATTTCAAATGGAGAAGCAGTGACAAGCGGATGAAAATGATAAAGAATGAGGAAGACCTGCAACTCGCCTTCTACTCGCGCCTGGCCTCCAAAGCCGGGGAATGGGCACATACCGCTTATTTTATCGTGGAAAAAGGTGAAATGCTGGCCCGAAACAAACTCGCCTTCCGGGATGCGAGCGCGGTAGCCCCTGACAAGGACTACAGGGAGGTCTATGACCGAATTTTCCAAAAAATGGAGGCCACCTGGCTTTGGCGCATGGGGCAGCTGAGGGATGGCCTCGTGGAGGTGCGCAGCAGGCAGACCATGCAGGAAATTGAAGACTATTACTCCGAGTCCGGCCAGGCGCCGCTGCTGCTGGATTTGCTCGAGATGAAGGGGGACAGTGCCTCGTTCGACGAGTATAAAAAGCTGCTCGGCTTGTCTTCAGAATAACCATTTACCCTTTGGACAGCCCTTAGCAGCGGGGGTATTTAGGGCTTGCTGAAAAAGTCAGATCAACCAATTAACCCTTTGTAATACAGGCAAATATAACGTCCTTTTTCGCGCGTTAACTTCTCCGTCTGCAAGGTTTTTTCAGATTTTTGTACAAATATCTTGCAGCTGAGTAAGTGTTCAGCCCCCTTGAAGGTGCTGCTAGCCTCCCGGAAAGGGCGGTCGGCGGCGCGCCTAAGCGCGCAGCCCCGCGCCCTTTCCGGAAGGCAAGCAGCACAGGCCGAATACCCTGTGATTCTGAGAGCCTTACTTTTTCAGCAAGCCCTATTTATTCTGAATACCTGGTGAGCAGTGTGGAGCTTTCCACCTGTCCCTTGGCATCGTAGTTTTCCGTTTTGACCATTCCCACGCCCTTGGCGTACCAGGTGGCGCTCTTGAAGGTCTTTTTGACAAAAGACTTCATTTCCGACTCCTGGCTCAGCTTGAGGCAATCGAAGGTGCCGGCTGGCGTGGTCACTGTTTCCCGCGCCTCGACTTTCCTGTTTTTGATAGCCATGCTTAGGGTCATGAGGGCCATGCCGTTGACGCTGGACTTCATGATGATGTTGCCATCCGGCAGGACATCGCCCACCTCCATGCGGCTGGGAATCTGGAGTTCATCGCCGGAAATCTCCATTTCCATGTCGGAGAGTCCCTGCATGCTGCGGGGATCCATCATAGACCGCATATCCATGTAGAAAACGCCATCGCGGCACTCCATTTTGTACTCTCCCTGGTGCTCGCTCTTGCCCTTGTCGTCCACGATGTCAATCTGCACGGTGGCGCTGAAGCCGCCGGGGAGTGATTCCCGGTTGATGATCTTGTGCCTGGAGGTGTTGATCGCCTTTCCTTTTTTGTCGTAGTTAGTCAATTCATACAGGAAGTTGGTCTTGTGTGGCATGTAGCCGGATTCGCAGAAGTTGTCCTGGGCAAAAACGGCGGGGGAAAGCCAGATGGCAATCAGGAAGACAAGGATTTTTTTCATAGCTGTAAGGATTTAATGACTGTGAAGTTGAGTGTTTTTTGGCGGGTTTTCCATACCCTGGAGCGGGATGGGCTTTGTTTTTTTTAAGTTTTTAACACTGTCCGGGGGTGACTGGCAGTAATCGATAGTACGCCGGCGTTTCGGATTTTGTTGCACCTGTGTCTTTTTGCTGTGCTTGAAACCTTATCTCGCGCGCTGGCGAAGGCTGACCCTTTTGAAA
>JBEAYO010000078.1:0-10335 GCA_041159285.1 Bacteroidota bacterium
CGGCCATCATCCGGCGTGACTATTCCCCTGCGGCCCTTGCCAGGCAGTACGTGGCAGCGTATGAAAAATACGCCGCTGTCCGCTGATTGTCCGCTCAGAAGGCAAAATAGTGGATGGAGGCTGTCTCAAAAGACCCCAACCTTGAAAACAAACCGGATTCGCTCCTATGCATTCAATCGCTGTTGAAAACGCAGAGTTTTCCTTCGTCATACTCACCTATAACGAGGAAATCCACCTGCCCCGTCTGCTGCAGTCTATCGCGCCGCTGCGGGCAGCTACCTACGTGCTTGATTCCGGCAGCACAGACAAGACGCTCGACATTGCCCGTCAATATGGCGCAACTATTGCCTTTCATGCCTTCGAAAATCATCCCCGGCAATGGGATTTCGCCCTGAAGAACTTCGACATCAAAACCCCCTGGACCATCGGCCTGGACGCCGACCAGATAGTCACCCCGGAGCTGTTGGAATTGCTGGCCGGGTTCAAGAACGAGCAGTTGCCGGTCCAGGTCAACGGCATCTATTTCAACAGGAAGAACTACTTCAAGGGCCGGTGGATCCGGCACGGCGGGTATTTTCCCAAGTACCTGCTCAAGATGTTCAGAACCGGCGTTGGTTACTCCGACCTGCACGAGAACATGGACCACCGCTTTGTGGTCAGTGGACAGACCCTTGTTTGGAAAAAAGGGTACCTCATCGAGGAGAACCTCAAGGAAAACGACATCGGCTTCTGGATAGACAAGCACAACCGTTACAGCGCCCTGCATGCCCGCGAGGAAACGGAGCGCAGGCGCGGCCTCCGCGTCCAAACCATTCAGCCCAGCCTGTTTGGCAGCCCGGACCAGCGAACGGCTTTTTTCAAGAAGATATGGTGGAACATGCCCCTTTTTGCGCGGCCCCTGCTCTACTTCCTCTGGCGGTATATTTTTCAAATGGGCTTTCTGGACGGCCGCCAGGGCTTCGTGTTTCACTTCTTGCAAGCATACTGGTACAGACTCATTGTGGATATAAAAATTCAGGAACACCAAGAAAATACTTATGAAATACATTCTGGGAATTAACGCGTATCACGGCGATGCCTCCGCCTGTTTGTATGAAGACGGAGTACTCATCGCAGCCACGGAGGAAGAACGCCTCCGGAGAATCAAGCACTGGGCAGGTCTGCCGGTGGAGGCTGCTGCCTTCTGCCTGCGGGAAGGAGGCATCACGCTCAAGGAGGTGGATGTCATTGCCATCTCCAGAGACCCCCGTGCCAAGGTTCACGAAAAAATCTGGCACACCCTGCGCTATCCTTCCGCCTGGAAGGCTGTCTTTAAGAAGGCAGGCCATCTGGGAGGCGTGCAATCCATCAAGGAAGACCTTGCCAAAGCCCTGGGATACTCCGGCAATTTGCTCAAGGCAAAACTCCATTTCGTGGAGCACCACCACTGCCACCTGGCCAGCGCCTTCTACATCTCTCCCTTTGAGGAATGCGCCCTGCTGTCTCTGGACGGCATGGGGGATTTTACCTCCACCATGCGTGCCGTCGGCCGCGGAAACAAGATCGAGGCCCTCGACAGCGTCTCTTATCCGCATTCCATCGGCTACTTCTACACCAGCTTCACCCAGTACCTGGGATTCCCGCACTACGGCGACGAGTACAAGGTCATGGGGCTTTCCCCATACGGCAAGGGCGAAGAGCTTGTCAGCAAGGTGCGGGATGTCATCCGGCTGAAGTCCAACGGCTTGTTCGAACTCAACCTGAAGTACTTCTCCCGCATCGGCACCGGAGACTGGATGAGCCTGGACGGCGGCATTCCGGTCATCAAGCCCATGTTCTCCGACTACATGGTGAAGCAATTTGGGCCTGCCCGACAAAAGGGGGAGCCGCTTACGGATTATCACAGGAACCTGGCCGCGGCTGTCCAGCAAGTCACGGAAGAGACCATCTACCACCTGGCGGAGGACCTGCACCGCAGGACCGGGTTAAAGAACCTCTGCATCACCGGCGGCGTGGCTCAGAACTCAGTGGCGAACGGAAAGGTGGTGGCCAACACCTCTTTTGAAAGGCTTTTCGTGCCGCCAGCCGGCCACGATGGAGGCACTTCCGTGGGGGCTGCCTTGTATTACCACCACCATGTGCTCGACAAGGAGCGTTCGCCCTACCAGAATATGGCGTATACGGGCAGCCGCTTCACCAACGATGAAATAGAGGCCTACCTGAAATCCAGGAACCTGGCTTATTCAGTCAGAAAACTGCCGGATGAAAGCCTGTATGAACTGGTGGCCGACAGCCTGGCCAACGGCAGTGTAGTGGGATGGTTCCAGGGCCGCGCTGAATTCGGCCCGCGCGCGCTCGGCAACCGCTCCATCATCGCCGATCCGCGCCGCCACGACGCCAAGGATCTGCTCAACAGCAAGATCAAGCGCCGCGAGAGTTTCCGCCCTTTTGCGCCTTCCATCCTCAAGGATTACACGGCTGAGTATTTCGAGCAGGTGGACGAGGTGCCCTACATGGAAAAAGTGTTCCGCATCCGCCGGGAGAAGCGGGAAACCATACCCGCCGTCACGCATGTGGATGGAACCGGTAGGTTGCAAACAGTGGACCTGGACGACTCGCCCCGGTATTACAAGCTCATTTCGGCCTTTCACCGCAAAACCGGTGTTCCCATCCTGCTGAATACCTCTTTTAACGAAAACGAACCCATTGTCAACTCGCCAGAGCATGCCCTGGAGTGTTTCCTGCGTACCAACATGGACATGCTGGTGCTGGAAAACTTCGTGATCAGCAGAAACGGCAGTTGATTGCAACTGAATCGCTTGATCCGGCAACATAAATGGCCGGACGCTCTTTGAGAAAGCCTGTATTGAAGCACTAATGTGCCTGCCTGACTTATTACATTCCTAAGCAGTCTTCCAACATCCGAATGTCGAGTGAATTGTGTAAATCACAATACTTGGCATGAAAGATGTTGGAATGACTGTAAGCTGATGCTTTGCAATCCCCAAAAGTGTTTCCCCCCTTTGAGACAACAGGCTTTTTATCAATCCACCGTAATAAAATAGTGGATTGATTTCTCATTTTCTCTAAAGAACTTATATTTGTCTCTCTTTTTATTGAACCGATTACCCCCGTTATCCAGGGTGTTCTCGCGAATTGCCCTCCGCTTAAGCACAAGGATTTATTCATGAACATTTAAAGCAAGTGTAGCCATGCGCTGCTTCTACTATTACTTACATTTCTTACAACCCGATATTATTGGACTGCCTCGCAATCCGGCAAGCGGCGGGTTGCGCTGCAGGATAAACCGCAAAACCCCTTGTGCCTTATGAAAATTTCGGTAATCACAGTCAGTTATAACAGCTCCAGGACGATAGAGGAAACAATCAACAGTGTTCTGAAACAGCAGGTTCATCGCAAGGACCTGGAGTACATAATAGTTGACGGCGCCTCCAAGGATGATACACAGGCTATCATAGGAAAATACAAAGACCGCATTGACAAAGTCCTCATTGAGCCGGATTACGGCATTTACGACGCGATGAACAAGGGTATCCGGCTGGCCACAGGTGACATCATCGGCTTTCTGAATGCTGATGACTGTTATGTGGGCGCTGAGGTGCTGGCCAGGGTGGTCAAGGAGTTCAAAGATCACAATGTGGATTCCGTCTATGGGGATCTGTGTTATGTCAGCGAGGATGATATTGACAACATCGTGCGCTACTGGCGGGCGGGGAAATTCACCCAGCGCAATTTCCTGAATGGCTGGATGCCACCGCATCCCACATTTTTTGTGAAGCGCTCGGTGTTGGAAAAGCATGGGCTGTTCGATCCTACTTTCCGTTTTGCAGGCGATTATGAGCTTATTTTGCGTTTGTTGTACCGCCACCGCATCTCCACGAGGTATTTGCCTTATTGCCTGGTTAAAATGCGCGTGGGGGGGGCTGGCAATCGCTGGCTGGAGAACAGGTTGATTGCCAACCTGGAGGACCGGCTGGCATGGAAGAAAAACAAGCTCAAACCCAGGGTCTATACCACTTTCCTCAAACCGCTTCGAAAAATCACTCAATACATGCGCCTGAATAAGGCGGCTTTTTTCTCTTAAGGCCTTGCGCTGCAGCTTTTGCTGCCCCAATCGCGTCTGGCTTAGGAAAGGATGCACGGCGAAACACGATTCGCCGTGCATCCTGAAATCCTGTCTCCGCTGCAGTTTGGTTTTGTCCAACCGCAGCGGGGATTTTTTTTTTGCTTTTCCCAGAAGCCACTCTCGCGAGGCGTTTTCTTCTAAAATGCGCGTGGGGTTGAGTAAAAAGTCCTTGCGGCTGGTTCCGCCAGTGCTGCACGGCCTCCGGAAAGGGTACTCGGCGGGCCTTTGGCCCGCCGAGTACCCTGAAACCCCCATCCCGGCAGCGGTTTGGCGAAGCCAAACCGTAGAGGAGGGGGGGTGTAAAAAGTCCTTGCGGCTGGTTCCGCCGGTTCCGTACGGCTCCCGGAAAGGGCGCTCGGCGGGCCACGGGCCCTTTTCAAAGAGGAGCATTGCGCACCGGGTACTTTTTACACAACCCCTTTTCGGGGAATAATTGGCGCCGGCAGAACGAATTGCCGGGTCTTTTAAGAAAGGCACGCATCCTCCTTGCAAAAGAGGATAAAAAAATACCCTCCGGTTTGGACATCGTCCAAGCCGGAGGGTATTTTTTTATCTGATGGGGGCATTGTACAGCCCCTGCCTCCTGACTAAGTCAAACCGTAGGGATAAAAGCCGGCGTAGGGACCGGCTCCTTCATCTCTTCATAAATTTCATGCAAGAATCCCTGCTCCTCCATCCACTGGTTGTTGAACACCTTGCCCAGGTACTTGCTGCCGTGATCGGGGAAAATCAACACCACCACGTCGTCCTTTGTGAACTCTTCCTGCATCTGAATCAGCGCCTGGATGCCGGCACCGCTGGAATAACCAGCGAAAATGCCCTCCACCAGCGCCAGCTCCCTCGTGCGAAGCGCACTCTCCCGGTCTGTCACCTTGATGAACTTGTCAATCAACTCGAAGGTGCAGTTCCCCGGAATGATGTTCTTGCCCGTCCCCTCTATCTGATAGCTGTAAATTTCCCGCTCGTCGTATTCCCCGGTCTCATGGTATTTCTTCAGCGCTGAGCCGTAGGCATCCACGCCGATGATCTTGATATTCGGATTCTTTTCCTTCAGGTACTGGGCAGTGCCGGACAGGGTGCCGCCGGTGCCTGCGCTGGCAATCAGATAAGTGATTTTTCCCGCTGTTTGTTCCCAGATTTCCGGACCCGTGGAAAGATAGTGTGCCCTGGCATTCTGCGTATTGAAATTCTGGTTCAGGTACAGCGAATTCGGAATCTCCCTCGCCTTTCGTTCCGCCACCTTGTAATAAGAGCGCGGGTCCTCGGGCTTGGCCTCCTTCGGGCAAATGATTACCTCCGCCCCCATCGCCTCCAGGCTGTCAATCTTCTCCTTGGAAACTTTGCTGGTAACCGTGAGCACGCACTTGTAGCCCTTCACAGCAGCCACCATGGCCAGGCTGTAACCTGTATTGCCGCTGGTCGCCTCGATGAGGGTGCCTCCCTGCTTCAGCTTGCCTGCCTTTTCAGCCTCCTCAATCATGTGAAGGGCGATGCGGTCTTTCGCTGATTGCCCTGGATTGAAGCCTTCGCACTTGGCATAGACCGTGGGAGCCATGCCCCCGGTGATCTTGTTGAGTCGAACTAGCGGCGTGTGTCCAATAGCTTCTAGAATATTGTTATAAGTCATAAACCCGGGCGTTTTCGTGTTCTTAAAATTCCTGGTCGTGGTGCAAATATAAAACTTTGTGAACGAAGGTAAGGAAAGATTGCAAAGTTTATACTGTCGGCCCTGTTTTTTTGTTCTTTTTGGCCCCTTCCCGGACTGAGGCGGTCGTCAGCTCAATAACTGGTATGCAGCCAGACTTCCGAGGTAGGCCAGGGTTCCCATGAAAAAAAACTGGAGCAAAGGCCATTTCCAGGAGCCGGTTTCGCGTTTTACCACCGCCAGCGTGCTCATGCATTGAAGGGCGAAGACATAGAAGATCAGCAGGGAAAGCGAAGCTGCTGGCGTATAGACTTTCAACCCGGTTTCCGGATGCACGGCCTGTGCCATCTGCTCCTTGATGGTGGCCTCCTCATCGGTGCTTCCAATGCTGTAGAGGGTCGCCATGGTGCCGACGAACACCTCGCGCGCTGCGAAGGAGGTCAGCAATGCGATGCCTATCTTCCAGTCAAAACCGAGTGGTTCGATAAAAGGTTCCATCACTTTTCCAAGGTGGCCTGCGTAGGAGGCTTCCATGCGGAGGGCTGCCTCCAGGTCGGCCGCCTGCGCCACCTCCAGGTTGTTTTGCCTGGCCTGAAGGGCCGCCTCCTCGCTCGCCCGCGTCATGCCCTCGCCCGGGCCGAAGCTGGCCAGGGCCCACAGGATGATGCTGATCAGCAGGATGACTTTGCCGGCTTCCAGCACAAAGGAGGAGACTTTCTCATACACCGTCAGCCACACGTTGCGCCACACGGGCCAGCGGTAGGGGGGCAGCTCCAGCATGAGCCAGGAGGGATCCTCCGAGCGCAGGATCTTCTTGAAGGCCCAGGCCGAGCCCAGGGCTGCCACGATCCCCAGCAGGTACAAACCCATGAAGGCCAGGCCCTGCAGGTTGAAAATGCCCACCTGAGTCGGGGGCACCACGAAGCCTATCAGCACGGCGTACACGGGAATCCTGGCTGAACAGCTGATGAAGGGAGTGACCAGGATGGTGGTGAGCCGCTCCTTCCAGTTGCCGATCGTGCGCGTGGACATGATGGCGGGAATGGCACAGGCCCCCCCCGATACCAGCGCGATGACGCTGCGACCGTTCATCCCGAACTGCTGCATCAGCCGGTCGGAAATGAAAGCCGCCCGGGACATGTAGCCGATTTCCTCCAGGATGGTGATGATCAGGAAGAGGATGCCGATCTGGGGCACGAAGACCACGATGCCGCCCAATCCGGCGATGATGCCGTCGGCCAGCAGCTGGGCCAGCCAGCCGTCGGGCAGCGTCTCCTTGACGTAGCTGCCCAGGCTGCCAAAGCTCTGCTCGATCCAGTTCATGGGGGCTTCCGCCCAGGCGAAGACGGCCTGGAACACCAGGAACATCAGCGTGAAGAAGATCACGGGCGCCCAAAGCCGGTGCGTCAGCACGCTGTCCACCCGGTCGGTGAAGGTGACGCGTTCCTGGCTTTCCACCAGGCATTGGCGCAACAGGGGTGTGAAGCGTTCGTAGCGCTTCAGCGTCTCGGCTATTTGCTGCCGGGTGCGTTGGAATTTCTCCTCCTGGCAGATCCTGGCCAGGTGCTGTTTGTCTTCCTGGGAGAGAAAGGGGTATTTGTCCGCGTGGTGGGCCAGCAGCAGTGCCCGGTAGGGGTTCTCAACGCCCAGGTCCTGCTGGATGCGGCTGATGATGCGTGCTTCGGCCTCCGAGGAGTTGTGAAATGCCTCCTGCCTGGCAGGGGGAGGGGAGGCCAGCAGACTGGCCATTTCCGTCTTCAGGCTGTCGAGGTTGGTGCCCAGCCGGGCGCTGAAGTTGACGACCGGGATTTTGAGCAGGCGCGACAGTCCGGCTGTGTCAACGCGCAAGCCCTGCTTTTCCGCCATGTCGGCCATGTTGAGCCCCAGTACGCAGGGGATGCCGAGGTCCAGGATTTGAGTAAGGAGGAGGAAGTGTTTTTCGAGATGGGTTTGGTCGGCGATATAGACGAGGGCGTCCGGGTAGTTTTCATCGCCCGGGTTGGCCAGGATGTTCAGGACCACCTGTTCATCCGAGGAGTTGGGGTAGAGGCTGTAGGCGCCGGGGAGGTCAACCAGGAGCACCTCCTGTTCGCCCAGGCGGCAGACGCCGGTTTTTTTTTCCACCGTCACGCCGGGGAAGTTGGCCACCTTTTGGCGCAGTCCGGTGAGTTGGTTGAAAACGGAGGATTTTCCGCTGTTTGGATTGCCAGCCAGTGCTATTGTCTTCATCTGCAATGTCAGGCTATCTCCAGGACGATGCTGCTCGCTTCCTGCTGGCGGACAGCCAGGTTGATGCCGTCTATTTTCAAATAGTAGCCTCCCTTGAAGGGGGCTATGCGGACGATCTGCACCCTGCTGCCGGGCAGCACGCCCATTGTCAACAACTTTCCCGCCACCTCATCACTGGTGAAATGAGAGATTTTACCAGTGATTCCTTCCTTCAATACGGAAACAGCACTGCTCATGTCACTTGTTTTTTTTATTCAGTTTGTCCGGATGTCGCAGCAATCCAATCCCCGTTTCCGAGTCCTTCGGCTGCGCGCTGCTCTTCCCTCACCCTTGATGCGCTCCCGTGGTGGAGCCCTGAATTTCCTGTCCTGTCGCACCTCGGGTTTGCCCGGGATTTTTGTTTCCGGCGCATTTCTTTATTTAGATTAAATTCAGACAACCAAAATTAAGGGAATGCGGGTTTATTAGCGATGATTTTTGTCAAATTTACTAAATTTTAGGAAAAAAATACCTGTTGTTAGGTATTGGAGGGGGATTTGGAGGGAAAACGACTGGAAGGATGGCTGAAAATGCCGCGATTTTTGCGGCCAGGGGCCCGCCTGACAACAAGGGTGCTGCCGGACTGTCAGGGAAAGGATGATTGGCGAACGGGCCACAGCTTAGCCCGCTGGGGAGCCTGTCTCAAAAAGCCGCGGCAATTTGCTTTACAAGTGCCGCCTGGCTTTCGGAAAGGGCGGTGGGCGGGCCTGTGGCCCGCCCCGCGCCCTTTTCACAGGCATCTCGCCGAGGGGGCTTTTAGGCAGCCTCGCTTTTAGTGCAGGAGTAAAATACGGCTGTGCCTAATTGCCCATTGGGTCTGCTATCCGATCCAGCCCTTGGCGGCCAGGTATTCCGCGATCTGGATGGCGTTGGTGGCAGCGCCCTTGCGCAGGTTGTCTGCCACAATCCAGAGGTTGAGTCCGTTTTCAATGCTCTCATCGCGGCGGATTCTGCCGACAAAGACCTCGTCCTTGTGGCGGGCGAACAAGGGCATGGGGTACTGGAACCTGTCCACGTCGTCAACCACCACCACGCCGGGAGCGGCATCGAGCAGCTCCCGGATGCGGGAGAGGTCAAAGCTGTTTTCGAACTCGATGTTGACCGACTCGGAGTGCCCTCCCATCACCGGCACGCGCACCGTGGTGGCTGTGATGCCGATGGTGTAGTCGCCCATGATCTTTTTCGTCTCGTTCACCATTTTCATCTCCTCCTTGGTATAGCCGTTTTCCATGAAGACATCGATGTGGGGCAGGCAGTTTTCGAAGATCTGGTATTTGTAGGCCATCTCCTCGGGTGCCGGCACGAAGCCCTTTTGTTCGAGCTGGTACTGCTTGACGGCTTTCACGCCGGTGCCGGTGATGGACTGGTAGGTGGAGATGACCAGGCGCTTTATTTTGAAATGCTGGTGCAGTGGCTGCAAGGCGACCACCATCTGGATGGTGGAGCAGTTGGGGTTGGCGATGATCTTGTCATCCGGCGTCAGGACGTGGGCATTCACCTCCGGGACGACCAGCTTGATGTGGGGCTCCATGCGCCAGGCGGAGGAGTTGTCCACCACGGTGGTGCCTGCTTCGGCGAAGCGAGGGCCCCATTCCTTGGAGGTGCTGCCACCGGCGGAGAAGATGGCGACGTCGGGTTTTGCAGCCACTGCTGCTTCCATGCTGACGACCTCGTAGTTATTGCCTTTGAAGGCGATTGTTTTTCCGATGGAGCGTTCCGAGGCGACGGGCAGCAGTTCCGTCACCGGGAAATTGCGCTCGGCGAGTACTTCCAGCATGACGGTGCCGACCAGTCCGGTGGCTCCTACTACGGCTACTTTCATTTTTTTCTTGTTAGTTGTGAGTAACGTGACGTTTACCGGGCTTGCGTCGAAAGTCCCCTACCGGGTTTGCCCGTTTTCCGAAGGCAAGGGCTGCGCTGGCGGAGCCAGGCGCCGGGACTTTTGACAAAAACCTTCAGGTGCGAAATTACTGGACTTTATCTTGTCCCGGTTGCTCTTTTTTTTGAAAAAATACGACATTTATCGGAGCCTGTTTCAAAAATGCCGGTATCCTTTTGAAAACAATTTCAATGGGCTTTGGCCAGGGTTGGCAAGCTGCAAATGTTGAGCCTCTCCGGGGCTGGGGGCTGCTGTGCGGCAAATTTTTATCAATACATTTTTGACAACCCGATGCTGTCCCCAAAAGACCCAGGAATCCGCTCCACCGGTGCCGATTGGCCCCAACAAAGGGTGTTTGGCCGGCCGCAGGCCGGCTGAACGCCCTAAAATCCCCTTCCGCGGCGGTTTGGCTTCGCC
>JBEAYO010000079.1:0-10253 GCA_041159285.1 Bacteroidota bacterium
ATGTTTGGCATCAGGCTCACGCCCGAGGTCAACATTTGGAATTGAGCCAAGGCTCAAATGAGGTAGTTGGCCAGCAGGAAGAGCACCAGGAAAATCCAAAGCCCGTCCAGAAAGTGCCAGTAAATGGTCAGCAGTCGAAGGCGCAGCCTTTTCTCTGGGTCAGAAAAATAAACCAGTACGGTGACAGGCTCCTTCATGTGGTTTTTAGCAGCGCGGTGAAACAGGAACAAGAAAGGCAGTCCTGCTATGACGTGAGCGAAATGAAGTGCGGAAAGCAGGTAAAGATAAGATGCCGCGTTGTCCGTGTTAATGAAGATGTTTTGTGAAAACAGCTGTCTCCAGGCGAAGAATTGCATGACGAGGAAGACCAGCGACAACCAGATGGTGTGCTTGAGTGCATTTTGATAGCCGAGGGTATTGTCCTCCTTGTAATGCTTGTCGGCTCTCAACATCGTGTAGCTGCTGGCGACCAGCAAGAGTGTATTGACGCCGAAGAGCCAGGGCAAACGGATTCCCGCTACGCCGCTTTGCACGCGGGTGTAGATGAAGGCGGCAGAGAGGGTCAGGAAGAGTGCCGTGATAGCCATCAGCACCAGGAAGAGCATGACATTATAAGGGTGGAATGCGAAGTTGTCGTACTCGCTGTAGGTCTTTTCTCTGTTGCTAGATTGCATGGCCGTGGCTATTTATCATTGATTTTCTGTGACCGTGTAGCACCCTTGCAGATGCCGCTGGCTTTTTGGAAAGGGCGCGGGGCTGCTCCCCGCGCCCTAGAAACTCTTCCCTGCGGCCGACGGGCGAACCCGCCGGCCGCAGGGAAGAGTTTCTAGGGCTGTCGGAGGCGCGCTTAGGCGCGCCTCCGATGGCCCTTTCAGGAAGGCCAGCGGCATCTGTAAGGGTGCTGAAAAGTTGCGATTTTCTTCATGAAAGTCCGTTTGTAAGAACATTTTTCATTGAATTCAGTTCATATTTTATGAAGATAGGCGCATGGATTTGTTCTGCCCGAAGGCTTGCCTGAAAACCAAGGGCGTCAACCCAGCTTTACAGGGTCTTTTTTAGAAGTCATCGGGAATCGATGCTGCCTTCGCAAAAACTAGCGTTTAACCAAGCATTTACGACAGATGGCCAACTGCCGCTCCTGCAGGGAGCCCATTCCTCCCACCGCGCGTTACTGTCCTCACTGCGGAACCAGTGTCATTGTAGAGACGCTGGACTGTCCCTCCTGCGGGCATGAAAATGAACTGGGCGCCCTGGCATGCGAGCGCTGCGGCCGCTTGTTTTACAAAGAAAAGAAGGAAAGGACGGGAAAAGTTGCGGGAGAAGACATTTTTCAGACAGCAAGTGCTGGTGGATTGACGCAGGAAATAGCGGATCGTTTCAGCATTGCCTTTGAAAAAAGAATGGAAGAAGAAGTCAAGCCCGCTTTGCACAATGTCTACATTGACCGTTTTTATGAAAGTGATTTTCGCAAGAGTCTGGAGTTCAGAATCAGGCAGCTAACTGAAACAGCACAGGCCTTTGAAACAGACGAGGCCCAAAAGGCAGCGCTGCTGAACCCCGCCTTTGAAGATTTGCTCGATTACTTCATGATTCAATATTGCCAGGACCTCAACGAGGTGCGCTATCCGGAGCGCTTATTGCGCTGGCAGGGACTTCCCGCGGAAAAAGTGAAGTTGGATGAAATGATTGCAGACTATCTCGACTTCGAGCACGAGCATGAATCGGTTTACACGGACTTCGTCACCATGCCGCCCGCGAGGTTGAAAAACGCGGCGAGCCAGTTCCTCTTCCCTGAGAAAGGAGAAGCAATTTACTTCATCTGTGATCTTTCGATGCTGGGGCAGTGCAAAGAAGGTTTTGCCATGACCAGCCGCTGCATCTACTGGAAGATGCCGTTTGAAAAAAAGCAGCGGGTCTATTTCAAGAACCTCGATGAGATAAAGCGGGAAAAAGACGGCTGGATTACCATCAACGGGATATTCTTCAATGCCAACAAATCGCTCAACCTCAAGCTGATACGGCTTCTTAAGAAGCTGAGATGGCTGGCCCGGCAGAGTTCCTGAATTATTTTACTTTAAAGATCTGTTTAAATTCCTTTATTGGACAGTTACTACCAGCGTATCCTTTCAAAAATTAAAGTAACTGTTAAGCAACCATTTCCATGCACTCCGGGGATTGCTGAAAAAGGAATGCCCCCATAACAACAGGGTATTTGGTCTGTGCTGATTGCCTCCGCGTGACTTATTCTGAAAATCCTTCCCCGCTGCCGGCGGGCGAAGCCCGCCGGCAGCGGGGAAGGATTCAGGGTGTTCGGCGGCGCTCCTAAGCGCGCCGCCGAACACCCTTTCCGGGAGGCAAGCAGCATCCGCAAGGGGCTGCTAAGCAGTTGCTTTTACTCAATTATTCAATCCTCAGCATCAAAAATATTCGATTTGATTTTTGAGGTGTGGAAGATGCGATAGAATTGACATACTATAACTTAACTGCTCGCTTTGAGGGGATACTGGGAAATTGAATTCCGGTGAGAAAAAATACTTGAAGGCAAGTGTTACAAAAGTCCTACAGGAAATTGAAATACAAATCATATAACACAGATAATCAGATAATTAGGTATTTATTTCTTGCTTGTATCACTTTTGTGGCAACAGGGTTCTTCGAAATGCACTTATATTTGAAATTGGACGAATAAATCTGAACGGAATTTTCCTTTGATAAAAGGCATTCACAGAATCTTCTAAATGCATCAGGATAAATTCTGGGGGTAGCTGGTCTAATTCAATAATTTTCAGACTAGTCGCAGCTGGGTCATCTATGCGAGGTAAGGCAGTTTTCTTCCACAGTTGAGCTTGTTTTCATCTAAATCTCGTTATGCTCAAGCTCTAAGTGCCTTAGCGGAAAGAAAACAGCACCTTTTTTCGCTTAACTTATCCCCCGCAGGCAGATCTATTTGATTTAACAAATCTGTTTAAACATGATTTACAAATTTAAACTTCAGCCCACCAACAACACACTTGCATTTTTATCATTTGTTGCCTTCCTGCTGACAATGGCAAGCATCGTTTCCTGTAAGAAAGACATGAATACAGGTTCATCGGATTGGATTCCAGTGGACCAAGGGCCCTTGTGGACCGATGATGCAAGGAACGACTATTATACCTGGAGCCAAGGTTCGACGATTCTGCCTTACAGCTGGTTATTGGCCCTCAAACAAGAGAATGGCCAGCCGTTTCTGACAGATGGCCTGGAGCGCTATGGACTGCTGTCGATGGAGAATCGCAAACTTCCGGTTGGATTTACATTGTTCACCGATGATGATGGCGTTCAGCAGGCTGGCATGAACTGTGCTGCCTGCCATACGAGGCAAATTCAGGTCGAGGATCAGTTTTACAGGATAGACGGAGGCCCCGCTCTGTTAAACATGGAACAATTCACCAGCGAAATTTTTCAGGCAATGCAGGCAACGGTCGATGATTCTGAGCGATTCAAGACCTTTCATGACGATGTTACTTTTTGGTCCAAGGAGCTGGGATCATCCCCTCCACCTGACCTTTCCACTTTCAAAGCCGAGGTAACCCAACGGATTTCTCCGGAACTATCGCTACTTTCCGCCTCATTGCCCACTCCGAATATGTGGGGTATAGGCCGCATCGACGCTCTCAACCAGATCTTCAACAGGGTAGTTGGCATTGACATGGCTGTCCCTCCCGCGGTGGTGGTTCCGGAGGCTTTCGCACCCGCCAGTGTACCGGTTCGTCCACCCTTCCTTTGGAATGTTGGCAAACAGGACTACACCCAGTGGGCCGCAACTTTCACCAACGGCAACGAGCATCAGGCCCTATTGCGCAATGTGTCGGAAGTGCTGGGTGTATTCGCTCATTTCAAACCGGTAGCGGATCCTTCGAAGCCTGGCGGCTTCGATTTGCTGAAGGATAATACCGTTGACTTCGAAGGCTTGAAGTACCTGGAGGGCGTCATTGGAAAAATGGGCTCACCCCGTTGGCCCTGGAAGGTGGACGCCGCGCTAGCCAAGATAGGTAAGCCAATCTATGAGGCTGAATGCGCCTCATGCCATGGGAAAAAGCCAGGCGAGGCGCGTCCTCCATCCATGGAGGAGACCTGGGCTACGCCTGTCATTAATGTTGGTACCGATGACAAGTACTTCAGCACTTTTGTACGGACAGCACCCACTGGTCAGCTAAGTGGAATATTGGGTCCTAAAGCACCTGTCGCGAACATATCCGGCTACCTTTCATATGAGATGATCAAACAGGTCGACCCTTCCTTCCAGGCTCTTCCTGGCAGGAATGTACCTTTCGGCAGCTACGAGGCGCGGGTGCTGGAAGGCATCTGGGCTGCCGCACCTTACCTTCACAATGGCTCTGTGCCCACACTGGATGATTTGTTGAAACCTGCATCGGAGCGGCCCGTCGTTTTTTACATGGGACCCAAATATGATGTTGAAAAGGTAGGGCTTTCCGCATTGCAGGAAGCCCGCACCGGGTATGAGTATAAGACCTCTACTCCAGGCAACAGCAATGTCGGCCACGAATACGGAACACAGCTGAGCAGTCAGCAAAAAGCAGCCTTGATTGAGTATCTGAAAACTTTGTAACGAACCTTTTTAATAAATTTAAAATCGCAGATGAAAAAATTATTATTTTTTGTTTTGCTGCTACTTAACTGCCAGCATTCCTTTTCCCAGCAGAAAAAACCCAATATTCTGGTCATCACAGCTGACGATATCGGCATTTCCAATATCAGCGCTTATGGAAACGGTATTGTAGGTTATCGCACACCTAATATTGACCGCCTGGCAAAAGAAGGGGCATTGCTGACAGATTACTATGGCCAGCAGAGTTGCACAGCAGGAAGGGCAGCCTTTATTACCGGACAGGTTCCGTTCCGCACCGGGTTGACCAAAGTCGGCCTTCCAGGTGCTACACAGGGGTTGCAGAAGGAAGATGTCACCATAGCCCAACTCCTGAAGCCCATGGGCTATGCCACCGGTCAATTCGGAAAAAATCACCTTGGCGACCGGGATGAATTCCTTCCAACAGTGCACGGCTTTGACGAATTCTTTGGCAATCTGTACCATTTGAATGCAGAGGAGGAGCCCGAAAATGAAGACTATCCAAAGAATCCTAAATTCTTTGAGAAATACGGCCCGCGGGGTGTCCTCCACACCTGGAGCAATGCAGACGGGACTCAGCGCATTGAAAACACGGGTGCCTTGAATACAAAGCGCATGGAAACCATAGACGAAGAATTTCGCCAGGCTGCTGTGTCGTTTATGAAAAAGGCAAAGTCAGACAACAAGCCTTTTTTCGTGTGGTTCAACCCTACGAGGATGCACAATTTCACACATGTGAAAGCAGAGAACCGCAAGACCAGGCTGGGCGCTTATGCAGATGGAATGATTGAGCACGATAACCAGATAGGCCAGCTGCTCGATTTTCTGGATGCTGAAAAACTGGCGGACAATACCATCGTTGTTTACATCTCGGACAATGGACCCATGGTGTGTTTGTGGCCTGATGCCGGCTCAACTCCATTCAGGGGTGAAAAGGACACCAATTGGGAAGGCGGATGGCGGGTTCCCGCACTGGTGAGATGGCCCGGCACCATCAAGCCGGGAACGGTCCTCAATGACCTAATGTCCGGAGAAGACTGGTTGCCGACATTGGTAGGCGCTGCCGGGAATAAAAATGTGAAATCGGAGTTGTTAGCCGGGAAAATGGTAGGCAACACCACCTTCAAGGTACACATCGACGGGTATGACCAGGCTGATTTTCTTGCCGGAAAAGCACCGAGCGCCAGGAAGGATTTCTATTATTTCAGTGACGACGGGGATATGCTGGCATACCGTTATGAAAACCTTAAGATGCACTTCATGATACAGAATGCCACCGGTTTCGATGTCTGGAGGATGCCTTTTGAAACCCTTCGCATTCCTTTATTGTTCGACTTGCGCTCTGACCCGGCAGAGCGTGGCCGCGAGGGCATGGGATATGACAACTGGTTTTACAGGCACAGCTTCTATGGTTATCCTGTAACTGAGATGATAGGTGGCTTTTTAGCAACCTTTCAGCAATTTCCGCCGCGCCAAAAGCCGGGAAGTTTTACATTAGGTGATGCTGTGGAAATGATAAGTAAAGGCCATGGGCATTAATCGGAGCAATATCGTCGCCAAGGAGGCGGATTTAGGTATCGTGACTCCTGGTTTCCGAGCCGGCTTTAACCTTGCGACGGTACTCCTGGTCATTATTGCATCCATGTGCTCCTGTGGCGAAAGAAAAAGCCGGGACAGGGCACTATCAGACACTGGTAAAGACACCACGCTTCAGGTTCCTGTGATGTGTGCTGCGGGCATGTTGCCCAAGGATTCATCCAGGTACCTGGAGGGAGGTGCCCGTGGTTTTTTGCCCACGGTATCTGAACCAGGGTTACCCCCTGCAACCCTGCCCGAAGGCATGGTGTACATTCCGGGAGGTATATTTAGTATGGGAAGTCCCAATACGGTTGGTATGACCGAAGGCGGATACCAGGACATGTCTGATTGTCGGCCCATTCACAGGGTAAAAGTCAATGGCTTTTTCATGGATGCACATGAGGTAACCAATGCCCAGTTTGCTGCTTTTGTTGCAGCCACCGGTTATGTGACAGTGGCTGAGCAGGTACCAACCACAGAAGAGTTTCCGGATGCCTTGCCTGACATGCTGGTGGCCGGATCCGTGGTATTTGCCCCTCCGCTCAGATCTGTTTCACTGGATAATCACTATCAATGGTGGCAATATGTGGAGGGCGCCTGTTGGCGACGGCCTGAAGGAAAAATGTCTTCGATAAAGGGGCGTGAAAATCATCCGGTTGTCCATATTGCCTGGGAAGATGCGGTGGCATATGCAAAGTGGGCCGGAAAGCGCCTGCCGACTGAGGCGGAGTGGGAGTTTGCCGCCAGAGGAGGTCTCATTGGGAACATGTATGCCTGGGGCAATGTGCTACGACCAGCTGGCAAGCACATGGCCAATACATTCCAGGGGCATTTCCCTGATCGCAACAGTGTTGAAGATGGCTTCGAAGGAACCGCACCCGTGATGAGATTCAGCCCAAATGGATATGGACTTTTCGACATGTCGGGCAATGTATGGGAATGGTGTTCCGACTGGTATCGCAGTGATTATTACGCGCTGCTGGCAATACACGAAGTGGCCATTAATCCTCTGGGTCCATCAGAAAGTTACGATCCTGACGAGCCTGGGGTTGCCAAAAAAGTGCAGCGGGGTGGGTCTTTCCTTTGCAATGACCAGTATTGCACGCGCTACATGATTGGCACAAGAGGCAAGGGGGACTGGCGCACCGGGACCAATCACCTGGGTTTTCGCTGTATCAAGGATTTATAATGACCTCCTTTTTAAAGCAGACTTGCAGTAGTTTGCAGATTTTTAGAATCCTCTTGATACAGTGATATACATGCCTGTAACACACAGGCTTATGTCGAAGTTAATACGGTTGCAAAGGAGCCTGACCAAAAAGACCTTTTGGAGAGACTCCTTCTCGCAAAAGTGGCGCGGGGCGCTTCGCCTTGCGCGCCTAAAACCCCACTTCTGCCGCGGTTTGGCGAAATCAAACAGCGGCGGAAGTGGGATTTTAGGTCATTCGGCCAGTCGCAGGCCGGCCGAATGACCTTTCCGGAGGCCAAGCGGCATTTGCGGAACAGATTGCCGGGTCTTTTGAAACAGCATCGAGGTTTTTAGGCGGTAGGTAACCTGCCTTGACTTGGGGCAAGTTACACCAGCGCCTAATCTCTTTGATTTGAAGTGATTCCATATTTTGAATCCCCTCGAAGCCCAAGTACAAGATCATCTAACACGGATTTATATTACAAGCGGCGAAATGCAGCATATAAAACTAACATTAAAATGACAAATCGAATTTATTTTTTTCTAACCTTTATTCTTCTCTTGCCATCATTTCTTGGATTAAGTCAGCAGAAATCAACCACCACTGTTGATTCAAGCAGTACTTTTGGAAGCATTCTGCCATTTTCCGCCCCCCCCAGCGCGAGCTTTGCCGGTGAAACCCTGCAGGAGAGCATACACAAGCGGAGGATATATCCCAGTCATCTCAATCAGGATGCACCCAACATCATTATTGTGCTCATGGACGATGTAGGGTTTGGCACTGCTTCCACCTTTGGCGGCGAAATAAACACGCCCACCCTGAGCCGGTGCCTCAGCCAGGGAATTGCCTACAATACATTCCACACTACCGCCATCTGTTCTCCCTCTCGGGCAGCTTTGCTGACAGGCAGAAACCACACGAGGGTAGCCAGCGGAACCATTACAGAAAGAGCGGTGGATTGGGATGGTTACACGGGCATCATCCCGAAAGAAGCTGCAACGGTGGCAGAAGTGCTCAAAAACTACGGCTACAATACGGCAGCGTTCGGCAAATGGCACAACACACCTGCCGGACAGACGACCACCATAGGGCCTCATACCTATTGGCCCACGCAGTATGGCTTTGAACATTTTTATGGATTCCTCGCCGGAGAAACATCTCAATGGGAGCCGCGCCTGTATCTCGACAACCAACCCGTGGAGCCGGAGATGGATGAAAAATATCACCTGACAACTGATCTGGTGGACCATGCCATATCATGGATGGACAAGCAGCGAGCCTTTGCTCCCAATAAGCCCTTCTTCGTATATTTTGCACCTGGTGCAGCCCATGGCCCCCACCAAATCTTCAAGGAGTGGGCTGACAAGTACAAGGGCAAGTTTGATGATGGCTGGGATGAATATCGCAAGCGTGTTTTCAACCGACAGAAGTCATTGGGTTGGATTCCGCCTAATACGTTGCTCACTGAAAGAGACGGCACCATGGCCTCCTGGGAAAGCATTCCAGAAGACCAGAAAGCATTTCAAAGCAGGCTGATGGAGGTTTTTGCCGGTTATGCGGAACACGCAGACCATGAAATAGGTCGCCTGTTGGATGCCTTGGAAGTGCGGGGAGAAAAAGATAATACGCTGGTATTCTACATCTGGGGCGACAATGGTTCGAGTGCAGAGGGTCAGAACGGATCCATCAGCGAGTTATTGGCACAAAACCAGATACCCAATACGATTGACCAGCATTTGAATGCCCTGGAAAAACTCGGAGGATTGGACGCTTTGGGAAGTCCTTTGACGGACAATATTTACCATGCTGGTTGGGCCTGGGCAGGCAGTACGCCTTTCAAGAGTACGAAATTGATAGCCTCGCATTTCGGGGGCACCAGGAACCCATTGGTTATAAGTTGGCCAAAGGGCATACAACCGGACAATACAATTCGTTCGCAGTTTCACCATGTCAATGACATCACACCCACTATTTATGACGTGGTGGGCATCACCCCGCCCAAGGTCGTGAATGGTTTCACTCAGATTCCATTGGACGGCATCAGTATGAAATACAGCTTTTCAGATGCAGCCGTCGAAACCAGAAAAAAAGTTCAGTTTTTTGACAATAACGGCAGTCGCGGCATCTATCACGATGGCTGGTTTGCCTGCACCTTTGGTCCGCTTTATCCCTGGATTCCTGCGCAAAAAGGACTGAAGGATTGGAATTCCAAGAACGACCAATGGGAACTTTATAACCTGAAGGATGACTTTTCTCAGGCGAAAGACCTCGCCAAGGCAGAGCCTGATCGCCTGGAAAAAATGAAGGCGTTGTTCCTCGAAGAAGCAAAAGCCAACAGCGACCTGCCCATTGGTGCGGGATTGTGGCTGCGAATTCACCCTGAAGATGCCCAGTATCCCACCAATAAAAATTGGACATTTGACCAGCATACGGTGCGAATGCCCGAGGTTGCTGCCCCAGCCTTGGGGAAAAGATCAAATAAAACAGTGGTCGATCTTGAAATCAAGGAAAAAGCCAACGGCGTCATATTTGCCATGGGGGGACAGTCAGGTGGCATCACCTTGTTCATGGAAGGTGGCAGACTTTGCTTCGAGTATAATATGATGATTCTGGAAAGGTATGAAATAGAATCCAATAAGATGTTGGCTGCAGGAAGACACAAGATCGAGCTCAATACTTACATACCCCAGCCAGGTTATCCGGGGTATGTCGCGATTTCCGTCGATGGAAAGGATTTAGGGAAAGTGAATCTCAACAAAACTGTTCCTGGAGTCTTCACCGCAAGTGAATCCTTTGACGTGGGCATTGATCTGGGCTCCCCCGTTTCGATGCGTTACAGGGAAAAGCACCTTACG
>JBEAYO010000080.1:0-10221 GCA_041159285.1 Bacteroidota bacterium
ATCATGTGTCTGATGAGCGGGGGGTTCGCCACCATTGCTGGCAGTGTCTTCGCTGCCTATGTGGGATTTCTGGGCGGAGAGGACCCTGCCATGCGGCAGATGTTCGCGCGGCATTTGCTCACGGCCTCCATCATGTCGGCCCCGGCAGCCATCGTCGCAGCCAAGATCCTGCTGCCGGAATCGCGCAAGGTTTCCGTAACGGAGCAAAGGCTGGAGGTATCCAAGGAAACGCTGGGCACCAACATGCTGGACGCCATCGCCATCGGTTCCACGGAGGGGCTTCGCCTGGCCATCAACGTCGGGGTCATGCTCCTGGTTTTCACAGCCTTCATCGCCATGATTAACTTCGGGTTGGAAGAGGGGATAGGAAGCTGGACAGGGCTGAACGAGTATGTGGCGAGCTCCACGAACGGCCGTTTCCAGGGATTCAAGTTGGAGTACATCCTGGGCTTGATTTTCTCGCCGATTGCCTGGCTGCTGGGCGTGCCCGCGGCCGATTCCATGGTGGTGGGTCAGTTGCTGGGCATGAAAACCGCCATCAATGAATTTTATGCCTATTCTCAAATGCCAGCCCTGATGGGCACCCTGCAGGAAAAATCCTTGATCATAACGACCTATGCGCTTTGCGGCTTTGCCAATTTTGCCTCCATCGGGATTCAGATCGGGGGAATCAGTGCCCTGGCGCCCAACCAGCGGAAAACATTGACGGAGTTGGGTTTCAAGGCGATGATCGGCGGCACGGTCGCCTGCTTTTTCACAGCCATCATAGCTGGGATGCTGTTGTAGGCCGTTCATCGTTTCATGGCGCGGGTCATTTCCCGCTTGCCGGGTGGGCCCTGGAGTGCCTCCACTTCAAAACCGACGTTTTTGAGGGCCCTTTTGAAGGCTCCCTTGGCGCAATAGGTGACGAGGATGGCCTCAAAGGTCATGGCGGCGTATATTTTTGCCAGCATGGGTTCCGCCCAAAGTTCTGGTTGCGTCTCAGGCGAGAAGGCATCGAAAAACACAAGGTCGAATCGAGGCTGAAAGTTCAATTCTTCAAATCCGCACAGCATCTTTTCGAAGGTAAAATGGGGCCCCAGTTGCATCGGGCGGTTCCATTCCGACTGGTGCATGCCGAGGAAAACATCGCTTTCCTTTTCTGCCTCCAGAAAAGCGGGGTAATTCAGCTTTGCCGCGATGTCAGGGGGGATGGGGAAGGACTCGACTGTCGTGAGGTCGATTTGCAGGTTGAGCCTTTGGGATTCCAGGTATAGCATGAAGGCGTTCAATCCGGTGCCGAATCCTATGTCCAGCACGCTTAGTCTTTTTTGGTACAGTGCTTTGAAGTATAGTCCTGCCTGTATGAATACGTGTCTGCTTTCCTGTACTGCTCCGTACTTTGAATGATAACTGACGCCATATTGTTCTGAAATCACAGATGCGGAACCATCCTGTGTTTTAAATATGTTGAACATCGCCGTTTTTGTTGATGAGTAAGTGTTATTCTTCATTACCGGAAGGCTGGCCACGGATGTTGCAAGCCTGAATTATTTCTTTCCATAGCGGCTCACAGCCACTTTCCTTTACAATATACAATTTTCCTCCTGATATGTTTCTCTAAGCGATGGCTTGTCAATCCTAAGACTTGTGGAAAGGGTGCGCGGCTGTGGCCCGCCGCGCACCTTTTTTGGGAACTTGCCAGCACCGGCAGAACTAATCTCTAAAACAAAAAGGGGCTTTTGAGACAGCCTCGTAACCTTCCTGTAGGAAATCAACCCTGAAGAAGCTCATTTCAAAAACGCCGTGTAGGATTCAAAACAGTCTCTACAGCAAGAGTTTATTGCCAGGGCTTTAAAATACAACCAACGCAACCTTGTCCAATCAAGAACATATTCAAATTTGGCATAATATTAGTTATAAATTTAATGTATAATCACCCGGACAGGTCCCGTTAAAAAATCTCTCCCACACTTCCGGACCCATGCCGAAGAATATCACATACCTGGATTCCGATTACCCTCAGGCCCTCGCTGGCACTGGGGCTGGCTCTTTATTTCAAAAAAATATACTCAAAACCATGTTCAAAGAGTTACTAAAGCAAAAGCCGATGGCCTACTGTCTGTTTTCAGCAGTCGCTGCGCTGCTGCTGTTGCCTGTCGGAAATCTGTCGAGTATTCCAGGAAACGGAGGTCAAACGGAAAGTGTAACCTCCTCCCCGACATCTATGGCTTCGCCAGGTCTGTCTGCTGCCCAGCACATAGCTGGGGTGGCTCCGGCCACCAGCGGCATCCCAGGACATTTCGATGTCATTGCAGAAATCGTCGTTGAAAACACCGGCACATCCGAGCTGACCAGTTTAAGCCTGGTGCAAAACCTGGGTGGCGCGAGCGCGCTCGGGTCAGCCTTTGTCAGCATGACTGGCATCCCCCAACTCATGACCTTGGGCACACATGGCACAAGTTCAAACCCCACCATTTCTCCGACGGTGAACATAGCCTACAATGGCTCAGGAGACCTGTTGTCAGGTGATGGACTACTGCTTCCAGGTGAAACTATCGTAGTCCGCTTCCGCTTCGAGGTGAATCCATCAGCGCCCGGAGCCCCCTTCAACCCCGTCTTCCAGGTCACAGCCACCGGCCAGGCAGATGACGGGCTGGGCGGCACCATCACCGTATCTGACCTTAGCGATGGCGGCTACATCACGGCGAACACCAACCCTGGCTGGCCCGGCAACACCGGCGGCTCAGACGACCCCACTCCCTTGACGGATTGCTGGGATCTGGTCACCAGTGGTCTGACCTGCAACAACCTGGTCCAAGTCTCCTTTGATCAAAACTGCATTGCCGCATTGACGCCGGACATGATCCTGGAGGGGGAATACCAGCAATGCCTGGGCAATAGCCTCCTGCCGCTCGGCGGCTATTACCGCGTCATGGCGGTCACCACCGCCAGCGGTGTGCCGGTACCAGACCTCAACCCGGCCACGGTCAACGCCTATGAAATATCCGGCGTGTTCATCAACCAAACAATGGTGGTCAAGATCGGGGAAATCGTGGAGTCCAATTTCTGCTGGGGCGACATCCTCCTGATGGACAAAATGAAGCCAGTCATCACCTGCACCTCCCCGGTGTTGCTGAACTGCCAGGAAAATATCAACACCTACCCGGCCCCGGCCTTAACTGACAACTGCGACCCGGCGCCGGTCTTGTCGCTCGTCAATACCACCATCCTTGACAACACACTCTGCGATGACGGTCTCTACATTGTGCGAAGGACCTACTCAGCCGTGGATGCATCCGGCAACGCAGCAGATATTTGCCAGCAGGAGTTACGCCTGTCAAGACCTGTGGTAGATTTCCCTTCTGACATCAACTGGAACTGCACCCAGCTCGGCAGCTACCCTGGCATTACCAGTGCAAACCCACTGAATCCCGCCATCACGGACACCAATCCGGCGACCCCGGAAATCGACGTGTCCACATCCGTGCCGGGCTCTGTGCTGCAAAACACAGGCTCAGGTGTCATCAACATCAGCCTGTCCCCGGTTTGCGCTTACAATATCACCTACAGCGATGAAATCGTCTCCACTTGTGGCGACAATTACATGATCGTCAGGACCTGGACCGTGCTGGACTGGTGCAACGGCATGTTCATCACCACCGGGTCAGGTGGGGAGGACAATATACAGATTATCAAGATTGAAGACAAGACCCCCCCGCAGGTGGTACGGCCACCCTTCCAGGTAGCCACCACAGTTCCTGCGTCGGGATCGCAGCCCTGCCGCTCCACGGCCTTGCTGCTGCCAGCAACAGTTACTGACGACTGCAGCAGCTACACAGTGAACATCATCACGCCCATCGGCCAGGCGGTTTACACCACCGTAGGAGGCATTACCGGCTGGTACATCCCAGCCCCCGGACTGACGGTGGGCAACCACATTCTTCAATACATTGCAACTGATGCCTGCGGCAACCAGACACCACTGTCCGTGCAGCTGACGGTGGTTGACAATCAATCACCGGTGGCAGTTTGCGATGAGTTGACGGATGTGAACCTCAATTCTTCGGGAAATGCAACAGTGTTTGCCGTGACCCTGGACGACGGCAGCATAGACAACTGCTGCGTGGATCACTTTGAGGTAAGGAGGATGACAGATGGCTGCAACGACGGACATGATGACACGGTCTTCGGGCCTTCGGTGAATTTCTGTTGCGAGGACGTGGGCCCGACTCCCGTCATGGTCGTTTTCCGGGTTTACGACTGCTATAATAAATTCAACGACTGCATGGTCGAGGTCGTGGTAAACGACAAGACCAGCCCCAGCATAGTGAGCTGTCCTTCTGACCAACGCATCAGCTGTGACTATTACAATGCCTTTGAAGAAGCACTGGACAACCTCGAGGGGGATCCAGGCGCACAGAATGAATTATTGAACGATGCTTTTGGAGAAGCCACATTTTTTGACAACTGCGGGCACATCGTTTTACAAAACCTGAGCAGAGATATGTTAAACGACAGCACCAACTGCACGGAAGGAATCATCACCCGCAGCTGGCATGCCAGGGACGAGGGTGACCTGGAGTCCCCCCCGTGCACTCAAATCATACATGTTGATGAAGTGTCGGATTTCGTGGTCACCTTCCCGCCGGACCTCACCGTCAACTGCGGGGAGACCATGCCCCACCTCGGAGACACGACCATCTTTTTTGACGAATGTGAAAATGTCGGGGTCAGCATCACCTCCGAGTTGTTTGTCTTGTCCTCCTCCCCTTTCTGCTACAAGTTGGAAAGGACGATTAACTTCGCCAACTGGTGTGTCAAGGGAGAATTCCTGGACCAGGAGGTTGAGGAATCCTCAGAACTCGATTTCCAGTTGGCAGGGCAGCCTTGTGACTTCGACGGGGACGGCGACTGCGACAGCCTGACCTTCCGGGACAGCTGGCGAGTCTCACCGTTGTCAACCCCTGACTCCACCATTGCCAACCAATCGCTGGGGCCGGATACCGACCCCGACACCGACCCCTGGGATGGTTTCATATCCCATGTCCAGGTCGTTGTGGTGAGCGACACCGTCAAGCCAGTATTCACCGCATGCATTGACAATGACACCATGATAGTGGGGATTACGGACAGCCTGACTTGTCTGGCAACAGTACTACTGCCGCTACCCGACATCAGGGAGTGCAGTCCTTACACTTTGACAGCCAGCGGCGACCTGGGTATCAGCCTGGGGCCTTTCCCAGATGTAGCACCGGGTTTCTATGAGGTCACTTACACCGCAACTGACATCTGTGGTAATGAGTCCTCCTGCAGCAATGTCATCCAGGTGGAAGACCAGCGGCCGCCCAATGCCATTTGCAAGGCAACCTATGTGCTGGAAATCGACGCGGTTTCACTTCCTCCGTCGGCAACACTGCAGGCCAGTGAACTGGACTCCGCCAGTTTTGACAACTGCGGTGGGGATTTGATTTTCTCCTTTTCTTCAGACCCAGTTGACACCTCAAGGACTTTTAGCTGCGAAGACATCAGCACGAACGATATCCCGCTCTGGGTGACTGACGAGCGAGGCATGCAAAGCACTTGCACTACCACGCTGGTGGTGCAGGCAGCAGTGGGCGCTTGCGAAGATGACACATTGGTAGTCAACCTCGGCGGCATAATTGTGGACGAGGAGGCTACCCCACTGGGTGGTGCCATGGTGGTATTGAGTGGTCAGTCGAATGGAAACATCATGTCAGGAACGGGTGGCCAATACCTCTTCAGTGGAATTCCACTGGGAGCTGATATTACCTTGACGCCCTTCAAGGACAACAACCACTTACAGGGTGTGACCACCTATGACCTGGTCATCATCAGCCGTCACATTTTGAACATAGAACCACTGGATTCGCCATATAAACGGATAGCGGCAGATGTGAACAACTCGGAGAACATCACGACCATGGACATGGTCGAGATCCGGAAGTTGATCCTCTACATTTATGACCAATTCCCGAACAACACCTCCTGGCGCTTCGTGAAGAAGGACTTTGCGTTCCCAAATCCTTTGAATCCCTGGATGACAGCCTTCCCGGAAGTCATCAGCATCAATGACATTCCGGCAGAAGTCTTGAATGCCGACTTTGTCGCCATCAAGATCGGGGATGTGAACAATTCTGCCATGCTGGGCAACGCGTCAGCCGAGGAAAGAGGGGCAGCGGATCCCTTCCTGCTGAATGTGGAGGATTTGGAACTCTTGCCCGGACAAGACGTCACCGTGAACTTCAGCGCCCCTGAGTTCAACCTGGCGGCCTTTCAGTTCACCCTGGAATTCGATCAGCGCATGCTGGAGTTTGTGGAGATTGTACCGGCGCTGGCCGCTTCGGAGAATTTCGGATTGAGCCTGGTCGGGGAAGGTGCCCTGACTGCCAGTTGGGATGAACGGCAAGCACTGGCTGCTGACGATGAGGTAGTCATGACGCTCAGGTTCAAGTCCAGGTCTGCGGGAAGGCTGCGGGATGCACTCGCACTCGGAAGCAGGTTCACACCTGCCGTGGCCTACGAGCACAACGGCGCAGAGCGGGAAGTGAAGCTGGTGTTCAACGGCTCCAAGGCTGACGGCGATTTCATCTTGTATCAAAACAAGCCCAATCCCTTCACTGGTGAAACCCTTGTTGGCTTTTACCTGGAAGAGGCTGCCAATGTAGTGTTGAGCATTGCAGATGTGAACGGCAGGCTTTGCAAAAAAATCAGCGCGCATTACGGGGCGGGTTACCACGAGGTGTTACTCGATAGCGGGACATTGCCGTTGCCGGGGGTCTACACCTGCCAACTGCAAACTGCAAACAAATCAGCAGTCATCCGAATGGTCAAGCTTTAAAAAGAAACAAAAAGAGCTTCCCCCGCGGGGAAGCTCTTTTTGTTGGAGGATGTCCCAAAAGCAATTTTCTGCTGGCCTTACCGAAAGTCGTCATCCCTTTCTTCCCTGACCAGTTACCTCATCTTCCGCACCTCAATCTTGCAAAGTCAGGAATAAAAAATCCTTGATTCTCCACAGTTCTGCTTGTATAAAAAGTTGCCTCTGATCTGCACCTCCCATTGAAAAGGGCGCGCCGCCGACCGCCCTTTCCAGGAGGCGAGCAGCGCCGGTCAAGAGGAGAGCTACAGTTTGAGCAAGCATAAGGTTCGGCGTCTTTTGCGGCCTTGCACCAAAACACAAAGGTTTTCGCCAGCTTTAGAAGTTAAACCAGCTAAACAGCTCTGTCGAAATAAACCTGTATTACCCTCCGCCTTATTTTTTTAAAAAAATTCAAGCCTTTCGAGGCGGGAAATTCACATTGTATTTATTTATATTAGATAATCAATTCAAAAACAACGATTGAACAAAGCACAATTAATCGCCATTTGTCGGAGTGAAAAAACAGCGCTTGCAAACGCGGTTGCAAGCGGTGATATTGCATCAGTTTGGCACAATTTTAACAATTGTATGAGCAATAGACACCTACGACACTTAACAGGTTATAATCCTATGACACACAACCCCTTCTCTTGTGTCGGAGAAGGGGTTACCTTTTTACAGGCATTTGAATTTGTGGTCCTGTCCTCATCCTGCCTTGAACTTCTTGACAGCAGCCGTCAACTTTGGAACCACCTCAAACAAGTCGCCTACCACGCCATAGTCCGCCGCTTTGAAAAACGGGGCTTCCGGGTCTTTGTTAATCACGACAATCGTCTTAGACTGATTCACGCCAGCGAGGTGCTGGATAGCCCCCGATATGCCGATGGCGACGTAGAGGTTCGGACGTATTGCCACGCCGGTTTGCCCCACGTGCTCGTGATGCGGGCGCCAGTGGGCATCAGCTACCGGGCGCGAGCAGGCAGTGGTAGCCCCTATCTCGCGTGCCAAATCCTCGACAATGCCCCAATTTTCCGGGCCTTTCATGCCCCTGCCGGCAGACACGACGATTTCAGCTTCGGGAAGCGGCACGATTCCCTCCTGGCGGCGGACCTCCAGCACCTTGACCCTGGGATTGGGCAGTTGAACCTGTATCGCTTCAACCGGCAGGTCGGAGCCAGTTTCCATTGGCTTCAACTCGTTGCCCGCAATTGAAATGACCTTCATCGCGGAGTTGATTTCATAGGTGGCAATGGCTTTCCCGGAGAAAACGCCTTTTGACAACATCAAATTCGCCCCCTGTACCTTTGGGAGGCCCTTAGCGCCCGACACGGATCCGGCATTGAGGCGGACGGCAAGGCGCCCGAGGAGTGATTTCCCGGTAGCGGTATGGGCGAGCACTATTGTGGTGGCGCCGAGTTGTTCAGCAGCACCGGCGATGGCCGCGGTGTAGAGTTGGCTGTCAAAGTGCTCCAATGAGTGATGGCTGATGTTGAAGACCTTGTCGGCGCCATAGCGTCCCAAGTGTCCGGTATTGGAGGCATCACCCAGCGTCAGCGCCGCACATTGTGTGCCCAGCAGGCGGGCGGTTTGGCTGCCGTAGGTCACGGCTTCGAAGGCAGCTTTTTTACACTGCCCCTGTTGGCTTTCTGCGAATACTAGTACCATGATTTAAATTTTTGTCAAATTACCTTGGCTTCTTCGTGAAGCAGTCTTACCAATTCCTCCATGTCGTCCGGCGAGATCATTTTCACAGATCCTTTGCCGGCCGGGAGGGAGAATTGAACAGGCGTGGAAAGATCCGGCGTTTGTTCCGGCGCCACTACCTTCAACGGCTTACTCTTCGCCTTCATGATTCCCATCATATTGGGTATCCGCTGTTCGGCCAATCCCTTGGCAGCACTGACGACAAAGGGAGTTTGAACCTCCAACACCTCTACCCCACCCTCTATGTCGCGCTCGAGCCTGGCTGTGTTTCCTTCCAGGTCGAGCCTGGAGACGTAAGAGACAAAGGGAAGGTCCAGCAGTTCAGCGACCATGGCGCCAACCTCCGAGCTGTTGTAATCGATGCTTTCCTTGCCGAAAAACAGCAGGTCGTACTGCTCCTCTCTGGCCACTGCTGCGATTTGACGTGCGATGAACAAGGCGCTTTGCGGATTGGCATCCACCCTGATGGCGTCGTGGGCACCGATGGCAAGTCCTTTTCTTATCAGTTGTTCCGAGCTGGCATCACCCACGTGAAGGAGGGTGACCGTTCCGCCGTTTTTCTCGACAATCTCCAGGGCGCGCACCAAGGCGTACCATTCATCATAGGGATTCATGATGTAGGTAATGCCATTGGAGTTAAAACTTTTGCCATCTTCAGTGAAGGAGATCTTAGAGGTGGTATCGGGCGTTTTGCTAAAAGAAACTAGAATTTTCATACTGGTTGTCATTAGCCGGAGGCCGCTGCGAGCGGTACTCCGTTTTGGTTTTATTTATAGACTTGCTGCAAATATATGAGATTTGAAAAGTACCCGGTAGGGGCAAACAGCAAAACGGCAAAATCCATTCAAAGCATCAGGGTAAAACAATAGGGATGTATTAAGGTCCATTCGGCTTGTTCTGTCAGTGCTACCTATCTTCCGGAAAGGACACTCGGCGAGCCTATGGACCGCCGAGCGCCCCTGCCGGAAGCCGTGCGGCACCGGAGGAACCAGGCGCAAGGAGTTTTTACACAACCCCTATTGCGGGAATGGGGCTAACCAATAGGGCTTTCTGAGACAGCTTCAAGGAGAGGAAGGCGGTAAGCTGCACCAGAGAATAACACTGCCGAATCTCCTTAGCTATGAAAGGGCTTGCTGAATAGTAAAATTGATTGAAGCTTTGATGCTCAACCAGCGATGGTAGTAACTTCCAACCTGTTGTTGTCGGGGTCCAGCGTTTCGAATTCATAATAACCGTCGCCTGTGCGCCTTGGGCCGCTGAGAATGGGAAAGCCGGCAGCGCGGAGCTTTTCTGCTTTTTCATCTACCTCCTGCATAGTGGAGACCCCGAAGGCGAGGTGGATGATACCCTGGTGTTGGGCATTAACGCGGTCGTTTGCATTTTCAGGGATTCCAGGTTTTTGCATGATTTCAAGCCGGGCACCGGATTCGAAGGTCAGGAAGTAGCTTTCGAATTGCTTTTGGTGGTTGGTGTACTTTTGATTGGGCACGCCACCGAAATACTGGGTGTAGAAGTCTTTTAGCTGCTCCAGGTTGTCGGTCCAGATGGCTACGTGTTCTAGCGTCATGGCTGTTTTTTTTTGTTAATACGATGGAAGATGCCGGCTGTAAATGTAGTGAAATAGTCGATATTAGCTTTGTGCCTGTTTGTAAAAGACC
>JBEAYO010000081.1:0-10195 GCA_041159285.1 Bacteroidota bacterium
GCTGAAAGTTTATCTACTGCGGCAAAGGGGGCTTGTATAACTTGAAAAAATTATTAAAAAGAAATTAAAAAAGGATGTTTGGTGAGATTTAACTACCATCAAGCTTTAAAACATTTATATTTGCATTCTCTTTACCACTCATATAAACACGACTAACCCGCCTTAGTGAAAACAACCTCCCCCGATTCAAGTGAAACAATCTACAATTGTTTTATTTCCTTATTGATTTGAACCAAATCAATGTATCTCCACAAGCAAGGAAGTACCTGAGGGATATTTACTCCCCGGTCAAGCTGGGTATTTATTTTCTCAGGTACCTTCCTACTGCCTGGTGGTGGGGAATCAAAATCAAATCCGCCTCAGTTAGTTCTGCTCAAGTTTATTTGCCTTTCAACTGGAGAACCAGCAATCCATTCCGCTCGATTTATTTCGCCGCACTCTGTGGTGCCGGGGAACTTGCATCCGGCGTACTGGCTAATCTGGCAAGGATTGGCAAGGGAGAAATTTCCATGATAGTGGTGTCACAACAAGCCACGTTTCTGAAAAAAGCCTCCACTGGAGTTGTTTTCACCTGTGAACAGGGAGCCCTGGCCTTTGAGGCTGTCCAAAAAGCCTTGGATACCGGATCCCCCCAGCAAGTAGAACTGATGGCATCTGGCAGGAATGCCCGCGGCGAAATCGTTGCCACTGTAACGATAAACTGGTCCTACAAAGTTAAATCCACCAAATAAGACGATATATGAGGCTGGCAACACCATGGCGGTCTGCTACTTCACCATGGTGACATCCCCTTTGACGACATCCACTTCCCCGTCGACAAACTCAATCCTGGCATACCATACAAAAACGCCAGGTTGCAGTTTGCGTCCCCGAAAGGTGCCGTCCCACCAGGTGCTCTCCGGTCCCGATGCAGGAGGGTCGGTCAATTTGAATATCTCGTTGCCCTGGCGGTCAAAGACGCCAAATTCCACAATCCTGCCGACCTCCTTTCCCGGGTAAATCATGAAGTAATCGTTGATGCCGTCTCCGTTGGGACTAAATACATTGGGCACATACACACCTCGGGTTTTAATGACGGAAAGAGAGATTTCATCGTTGGCGCTACAGCCAAAACTGTCTGTGACAGTCAACATCAAGACCATATCAGCCACCGGGCTGACCTGGGGGTTGGGGCAATTTGTGCAGGATAGATAATCTCCTGCCGGAGACCAGGAGAAACTCAGCCCCTGCTGGTTTACCATGGCTTCCAACTGGACGGTGGAGCCGAGTTGGACAGATTGGTCGGCGCCGGCGTCCACTACAATTTCCTTTGTTCCTGATATAACTGCCTCAAAGGCCGATTCACAGCCCAGGGCATCGCGCAGATACCAGGTTTGCACGCCGGCTGTGTAGCCCTCCAGCTCGGGGTTGGTATCGAAGGAGAGGCCATCGGAAGAATATTCATAAGGCTGCTGTCCCCCGGCTGCCTGTATGACGGTGATGATGCCGGCATCAGGCGGGTCGAAGCAGGTGATAGTGCTTCCCATGGCCTCGGCAGTGATCAGCGGGGGCTCCGTCAGCAGGAAACTTGCCTGGGCGGCACAGCCTTTCTCATTGCTAATAGTAACGGAATAGCTTCCAGCAGGCAGGTTGTCTGCAATAGCCTGTCCACCACCCTGGCTCCAATCATACTGGATGACGGCGCCAGGGCCCGTCGCAGTGGCCATGAGGCTGCCGTCCGTTCCCTGGTAGCAGGTAATGGGCTTATTCACTGAGATGGATACCGCCAGCGGGGATGAGGGTTCCGAAACGGCCACAACGGCGGTGGCCGTGCAGCCATCGGCATTGGTGACCGTCACGCTGTAACTGCCAGATGACAGGTTGTAAATGCCGGATTGCTGGCCACCGTTGCTCCAGTCGTAGGCTGCCGGGTTCCCGTTGGTGCTGACCCCTGCTGAACCGTCACTTCCCTGGAAGCAGGAAACGGGCTGTAACTCCTGAGCCGTGGCTATAAACTCTGCCGGCTGCAATATTTCGAAATCAAATACCGCCAGGCAGGACTTCACATCCGTCACAGAAAGCTGATAGGAGCCGGCACAAAGGTTGGACAAGGCATTGCCCGAGGCACCAACAGACCAATCCAATTGGTAGCCGCCATTGCCACCAGTGACTGCCACCTCTATTCCGCCATCACAAGCCTTGAAACAGGAGGCATCCTGCAATGCGATTGCAGGGGCGCTTATCGGGTCGGGTTCGAAAATCTCAACCAGCAGGGTGGTGTCGAACAGGGGATCCGACAGGTGAATGCTGTATGTTCCGGCTGGCAGGTTTCCTATCACCAGCTCCTCGTTTTCAGATACTATGCTGCCATTCCCGCTGATGCTCCCACCTGCGATTTGCCAGGAAAAGGAGTAGGGTGGAATCCCCCCCGATGCCGAGAGGCGAATTTGCCCACTGCCGTCCTGGTGACAGGACAGCGAATCTGTTTGTACCAGCGGCACAAATAGCGTATTGAAAGGCATGGTAAAACAGGTATCCGAAGTGCACCCGAGCGGATCGGAAATGGTCAGGCAATAATCAGCGCCACCCGTCAGCGAAACAGCCTGCTGACCTGTTTGCCCGTCCGACCAACTGAAGCTGTAATTGCCACTTCCTCCTATGGGATTGGAACTGACTTGTCCGTCCGTGTTGCCGGCTCCGATGCCTTGCTGGATGATTTGAATATTGGCCTGGATAGGGTCAAGAACAGTAAGGTCCGTCACGACAATGCTGTCGCAGCCGCCGGGGAGGCTCAAGGTATCGCTGTACAATCCCGTCTGATCGTAAATACTGTTTCCAACAGCAATGCTGTTTCCGTTGCAAATGGTGAAGTTTTGGAAAGTAACCGGCGTTTCATTTCCGGCATCACTCACCTCGATGGAAAAATTGCCAGTGTTCAGGGCGTTCAGGGCCCCATCCACCATGATGTAATAGGTCAAAGCCGGATCCAGGCAATTAAGTTCCAGGACCTCGTCAAGGTCGGCTGCGGTGTACTGACTCAGCACCTCTGAGAAAGTGCCGGTACAGGTATTGTTGGATGATTTCAGCACTGCGATTTGAAGCCCGATGGGGTCTATGTCAACATCGCTGATTCCCTTCACAAAAACATGGCCCGTAGGCGGGGGGACGAATGAAAACCAGACGGATCGCTGTACCCCGAAAGCACTGACGGGCACGGCGTCGGCATTGCTCGAACAGCGGTTTGAGCGCAGCCCGGAGGTGGCGACACTGCCGTTCAGGGGTACGGCCCCCAGAAACTCGGCCTGGCATCTAAGGTCAGGTGCCCGGGGAATGCCTGTTTCAAATACCTCGAGTCCGAAATAGCCCTGTTCTTCTTCAAAGGAATCAGAAACGCCGTCAACAAGTATGTAATAGGTCGTATTGGGCTGGGGGCAGCCCAGGATGACAAATTCGTCCCAATTGGAAGGATTGTGGTTTTGCGCCAGGAAGGAAAAGTTCCCCGTGCAGGAGTTGTCTGAGGATGAAAATACGCCTACCTGGAGGTTGACGGGGTCGCCGACGCCGGAGGGATCGCTCTTTGCAGTGAGGTGGACCTGGGAACTCGGGCTGCTGCCCGTTGTGAATTTGAACCAGACACCGCTGTTGTTCACCCAGAAGTTGCCGAAGCTTCCCGGGTCCGGATCGCCGGTGTTGGTGCCGCAGTAGTTGTTGAAGGCGCTCGTGTCGGCATTCCCGACATCGTTTCCAGGCAGCATCGTCCCAAGGTCAATGGCATTGCAAATCAAATCATTGATGCCATTGGGCACGCCGGAGGTGGTGATGGTAAGATTGGCTTGTCCTCCCGATGGCAGGCCGGGAGGCAGGGCGATGGTGAAGTCCTGGCTGCCCTGGGGCGGCACCGGGACGTCCATGCATATTTCTGCCAGGCAGCTGGGAACGGCGGTGCACAAGTCCAGGATGCTGGGGTCGTTTTCAAAGGCCCGGAAGCATACCTTTATGATAGGGGGGATATTGGCGAAACAATTGTAGGAGGCATCAAACTGCTCGTTTGGCGTATTTTCATAGCACGGGCCGAGGGCCGGGTAAGTCACCCAACCAAGGTTGGCGATGTTGATTCCCCACGCCGGTTCAGGAGAGCCGATGGGGTCGGTACACGTAGTGGTGACACTTCCGCTGTTGACGGTTATCTTGATGTTGAATTGAGCTGAGGCCCTGGTCGTAGCAAAGGCCAGGCAAAGCAGCATGAAGAAAACGGATTTGGCCAGATGTTGGACTTTCATCATAACGGATTGAGTGTAAAATGAATGCCGGGCCTCCTCACTGGTGTGGTTAATAATATGAGTGTAAATGTAGGAAGATGCCACAAACTTAGGGAAAAAAATTTTGCATTATGCTGTGGTGGCATCCTTTTCAAAGCAAGGCAGGTGTCAAAAGGGATACCCGAGGGCTAGCTGGTAACGTATATCGCGCAGCTGCCACTTTGAAAAGTCCACTAAATACCTTTGATTTCTTGCAGGATCGGGGAAATTGTTTCTCACAGGGGTGCCGAGGTCCAGTCGCAAGATGAAATAAGTAAAATCCCAGCGCGTTCCGAAGCCAGTAGCCACTGCCATCTGGCGCAGGAACAGATCCTCGGTGACGCGGCCGTTCTCGTCCAGCGATCGGCGCCAGGACAGATGGGCGCCAGGCCGGGCGGTATCCTCCCGTTGGGTCCACACGTTTCCGCCGTCCACGAAAAAAGCGCCGTACAGATTGAAAAGACCCAGGGGTCTCAGGAAGAAAAAGCGGTATTCAAGGTTGAATTCCAGTTTGTAGTTGCCGGACTGGTAAAACAAGGGCCTGTTCCTGGCATCAGAGGTGATGGGGTCCACGAACTGGCCAGGGCCCAGCTCCCTGGCATACCAGCCCCTGATGCTGTAAGGTCCTCCAACGTAGAACTGCTTGATGTAGGGAACATCTTCAGACTGGTAGTAGGGCAATACCACACCGGTGTTCAACCGCGCGACCAGTGTCTGCTGAGGAGCAAGCTGGAGGTAGTACCTGCCGTCCAGTTCAATCTTGGCGTACTGGGAGAAGTTCACCCCAAAGAACTTGAAGCGCTCAGATTTGCCGGATAGGGAATTGTAAACGGAATTCACGGCTGCCTCCTCAATTCCGGAGAGGTCGAAATAGCTGCGGAAGTACCAGGAGGACCTGGATAGCTTTGGCGCAGCGTTGTAGATGAAATTGACGTCACGCAGGAAAAAACCGGTGATGAACTGCCGGCTAAAGCTGTTCTGCAGGGAAGGAATATTGTTCAACAGGGAGTCAAAGGGGGAATTGGGTTCGATGGTTGGTATGACAATGTCAAAGCCGAAGTGGTTAATCAGCAGCTGATGCCGTGGCGACAGCGGGATTTCATAGCCAAAGGTGGTATTGGCAAAGCGCAGCTTGTAGTTGTTGAGCAAGACCAGTGAGTTAAAACCCGCAGACAGTCGGGTGGTGGCCTTTTGGCGAAGGGTTTCCTTCAGCCGCTCGCTGGTGATGCCGATGTTCTCCAATCCTTTCCATAGTTTGAGATAGTCCACGAACCTGGGGAAATACAAATCGTTCTGAAATCGGAAATCAAGGGCATTGACCAGGTTTTTACGACCGCTGAACAATGCCAGTTCTATACCGAAGTCCAGATTGCTCACCAGTAGTTCTGCCCCCTTCATGAAATTGCGGTTGCGCAGCGTGGGGCTGAAGTTCAGGCCAATCAGGTTGCGATTGCCGACGATGCTGCGCCGCTCGGTGGTGTTGAGATCGAAGTCGAAGCCGATTTCCCACTTCTTTGCAGCAGACAGCGGAACGTAAAAATTTAGCACCTGCTGATTGACGGTGTCCAAGTCGTAATTAATCACGAGGGGCTGGAAAACGCCAAGCGAGCTGAGCTGTCGTTCGGAGAGGTCCACTTTTTCCTGGCTAAAGAGCTGTCCTGAACGGAAGTAAAACGAATTGGCCAATGTGCGGGGTTTGACCCAGAAGGGCTTCCCCCCGGTGGAGAAGAACAAGCCGTCCACTAAGGTGTCTGGTTGGCTGGTAGCTGGTTGGGCGGGGTCGTAGTTAGGATAGACATAGATGTTGCCTACGGAAAACTGCTGATGCTTTTTCCTCCCGGGTGGCGGCATCACCTCCAGCCGCACGCTAACCGTAAAGGTAACGTTTGAGCTGTCGGTGGCTACCAGTGGGCGGATGTACTGCGGGTAAAAGTAGGCGTAGCCGTTGTTGCGCAGATGGCGGGTGATGCGGGCGACCTCCTGGTCGTACAGCTTGACATCCACTGCGCTGCCTGACTTCAGGAAGGAAGCCGGCGATATGGACTGAAGCATCCCCTGGATTGTTGTGTCGGAGCTGACAAAGCTGATGGAATCAATGGAGTACCGCCTGCCCGGGTTCAGCAGGTAAGTTACAGTGACCTTGCCCGGTGAAAATTGTTTTTCACTGAGGATGCTGGACACATCCGCGTTGAAAAAGCCACGGCTCTGGAGGTAGTATTTCATTGCCAGGGCCGATTCCTCTACTGCCTGGCTATCAAGAATTACCGGCTCCTCACTGAAGGTCTCGCCGAAAAATCCACGGATGAACTTGCTGATCCTGGACCTTCCGACCGTGTCCCTGGCACTGTAATAAAAGTATTGGCGCGGCACTCCGAAAAACTTGCGATTGGGCTGCTGCCTGCAAAGTTTGGACAACTCGCCGCTGTAGCTGGACCAGTTTTTTATCTTTGGCTTTTTCTTTTTTTCCTGAACGATTACGTTTTTGGTCAGGTATTTCTCACCTTTGGAAGCATCGAGAAACCTGGTGACATTGCAAGCAGGAAGGAAAGGCAACAGCAGCAGCAACAAAAGCAAACGGACGGGCATGGCGGAGTGATTAAAACGAGGGCTTGGTCGCTTTTTCAGGGCGGGTGGCGAAATAACTCCCCAACCGATAATATCGCTTGAAACTAAACGGCTGATTCCGCTCAAAACTGAAAATTTTGATGTACGAGATTATTGCGCTTGCTGTCCGAATACTGTTGACTCCAGAAACCAGGGACCTAATTTTGACCTTCAATTGAAGATAAAACAATCCGGAGAGTGTCATGAAGTTATCAAACAACAAAATCAAGGAGCTCAAGGCCCTTCATTCCATTAAGTTCCGCCAAAAGTACCAAAAATTTATAGCAGAGGGAACAAAAATAGGAGGAGAAGTGCTAAGGGATGCCCACTGGGCTCCCCTTGAAATATATGCGCTGCCAAGCTGGCTGGAGGAACAAAAAGCTGGGCTGAAAAGGCTGGAAGCTTGTGAAGTTCAATCCGTTACGGCGGAAGAACTTTCGAGAATATCTGCCCTGACAACCCCCAATCAGGTACTCATGGTGCTGCCGATGTCCTCGCCGCCGCTCGATGCCCAGGAAGTTTCAAAGGATTTGTGTCTGTTTCTGGATGATATCAGGGACCCCGGCAACCTGGGCTCCATCTTGCGCATCGCCGACTGGTTCGGCATCCCCTGGGTCTTTTGCTCCGAAAGCAGCGTCGAACTCTTCAATCCGAAGGTGGTACAGGCATCCATGGGAGCTTTTCTGCGCGTGCGGTGCCTGTCCATTGAGTTTGAGACACTGCGAGCCACCCTGCCTGGACTGCCGGTTTACGCCGCCATGCCCGATGGCAGCTCTGTTTTTGGCCAGCCACTCGCCTCGCCAGCCATCATAGCCATTGGCAACGAAAGCAGGGGCGTTTCATCGTCCGTGCTTGAGTGTGCAGATGTCAGGATATCCATCCCGCGCGGCCCTCGGGGAGCGGCAGAATCGCTGAATGCCGCCATTGCGACCGGGATAATTTGCGCAGCCTTTATAAATTCAAATTATATAAAGGCTGGATTTTGATTTGTGTAAGTCAAAATATAACTTTGCACCTGGGTTTACAAATCTGTAATCTCTGAAAGAACCTGGCAGGGCCTTGATTGCGCTGCCAGGTTCTTTTTCAAATAAGTAATGCCAATGCTACCCTTAGACGACATTTACAAACAGCAACTTCAAACGATCGCCGGTGCCATCCAGGAATCCGATGAACTGGCCTACTATCTTTCTGAGGAAGAGGAATCATATTACGAACAGCTACGGGAAAATTTCGAGCCGGAGATTGAGCTGTTGTACGAAAAAGTGGCCATGGAGAATCCCCTTCAGATCATATCCCTGGACCAGGTCCTGATGCACGAGGCCTTCGAGGGTTTGTTCCTGCCCAGGATCCTGGGCTATTCCGTGCTGCGGGGAGAATTGAATGACCAGGTCAAATATGCCCGTCCCCAGGATCACTTCAAGGCCGTTCTGATGGCCATCTGCAACTCCCCTAATTTTGAAATCCTGAAAAAGCGAATTGGCCAAAGCATCCAGATTGGATTTGCATTGAGCAGCGACATTTGGATTACAAACCTGATTGCTGCCATTGACAACAAACGCATTCGATATTTCCTGCAAAGCCAAAAGCTCGACAAGTACCGGACGCCTGAGGGCCGCCTCAAGGGCTACCTGGTTTACAAAAAGCAATTCCAGCATTTCAACTACATGACAGCAGAGTTCCCCTCCTCTGTCGGCGAGTTGAAGGTGATGACGGCTTCGCTGAAGGAGTTTTTAATGTACAGGATTGAAAAGAAACTCGACAACAGCAGCCTGCTTCCCTTCTTGAGGGACTTTATTAAAAATTCAGATTTTCACCCCCACGAAGAGTATCTTCAGATACTGTGCCTTTATGCTAACTTCATAGGCCGCAGCGAAGAAGACAGGAAACACCTCGGCGATTACTTCAATGCGGTGCGCGCAAAGGTGCCAGGCTTTGCAGAGAGTTGGTTGCGGATGCTGGTGGATCTCGGCAGCGGAGGAAGAATCATCATTGACAATGAAGCAGATGCCAATGTGTCCGCCGTTGCTGACCGCAAGGTCAACGACATCCTGAGCGAGTATTACACCTTGATGGACATGATTCACCAGCGGGGCTACATGCAGGAAGAAACCATGGAGGCAGTCAAGGTCTTCGTCAACAAGCAAGCGGGGCTTTCCACCGTAAATGAGTGCGTGCGGATGACCATCTTCAGCTATTTCGCCCGTCTGCTAAACAACCTCGAGGTATCGGATTACCACGAGCTGTTTGAATTGTCGAAGATTTATACCGTTTATATAAAAATCTTCGCAAACGAACATTTCAATCAGGATGTGAAGAAGGCATCCATGAATTATGTCGAGAAACTGATGCTTCACTTCACGGACAAGCGCGGCAAGGATTACCAGGACATCAAGAAGTTTGTGTCAACGACCTTCGTGGATCTCAATTTCCTGAAGGAAAAAGAGGTGATGGAGATGTTTAAAACCAGGCGCAAGAAAAAGGCGTGACGGCAGGATAGTCACGCAAAGTCCGGTCCATGATAAAAAAAAAGGGCTCGGGGCAATGCCCCGAGCCCTTTTTTCACATAGACGCTGCGCGAAAGGGAATTTTGACATCGCGCCCTTTTCAGAAGGCCGCCCGACGTCTGCCTGCCTGTTTACTCTGCCCATTTGGTGTCTCTCAGGAACACATCATCCGGATACTCCCGGTTGTATTCATAGCGTAGAATATCATGTGTGCTTACAATGCCAAGCAGGTGACCCTCCTCATCCACGATGGGCAAGGCGTGGAATAGATGCTTCAGAAAAATCATGGCGGCTGCCCCCACCAGTTCATGCGGCCCCAGGGTCGCAACCTTTCTGGTCATCCAGTCCTGCACCTTGTAATTGTCACATTCCTCTTCTTTCAGGTTGGATTTCAGCAAGTCCCAGGTAGTGATGATGCCGACGAGTTTGCCGTCTGAAGTGACTGGCAAGTGGTGGAAGCGCCTTTCAAAAATCAGCTTGTGGACTTCTTTCATCGAATCATCAGGACGCACCGTGACCACTTCTCTGGTCATAATTGATGCAATATTTTCGTTCATCATAATATTAGAGGTGTTTTTAATTTCTAGTCTGGATTGTCCGTAAGCCTCCATCCTCATTGCATCATCAGGCTGTAAAATAAAGGAATGTTTTTGATATTTTTCCAGGTAAGTTTAGTTCTTCAGCGATTGAATTCATCTTCGGCACCACCATCCTGCAAAACCAGGAGTTAAAAACCCTCTACCTTAATTTGCCACTGCACTGCATCCAGCATTGAAACGGGCGGTCGGGGGTTGTGTAAAAAGCCACCAG
>JBEAYO010000082.1:0-10179 GCA_041159285.1 Bacteroidota bacterium
CCAACCCCCCCGGGGGGAGTTTTTTTTAGTTCGCAGAGCCGCGCCCCACGCCTTTTCCACAAGAGCGTGTCCCGCCGAGGGGGCTTTTGAGACAGACTCTTAAAAATCCAGTTTCCAGCTGTGATTACTTCGAAGCTTTCAGTGCAAGGCCGATGTAGATCTCATTGCGGATGAGGTCATCTGGCTTGCCAGGATAGGTAATGCCCCACTGCGTGCGGTCGATATTGAACTTTGCAATGGCCTCCACACCCGTTTCAGTCACCGTGACTTGTGCAGGAAACTCCACATTCTTGGTGACGTTCTTCATCGTCAGGTTGCCGCTGAGCTTGTGGGTAGGATTGGTCACCTTATAGCGGCTGATCTCCGTCTGGTTCGGGTCATTGGCTTCCGTCACCGTTTCGGTAGTAGGCGTCACAGCCGTGATTTCAAAAACGGCTTCCGGGTAAGTTGCCACGTCAAAGAAATCAGGGGAAACCAGGTGTCCCTGCAGATTTTGATTCATGCCCGCATCAGTGCCGGCAGGTCCCGTTACCTTCAGGCTATTCATGTCGATGACAAATTTGCCACCGGTCAGGTTGGCTCCGTCCACTTTCACAGTGCCGCTTTTAAGTGCGAGCGTGCCGCTGTGGCGGGCAGTCACCTTGGCACCAATCCATTCGATGGTGCTGGCCGCGAGATCGACGTTGTAATCGACGCCCGCGCCTGTAGCAGTAGCCTGCGCCTCGGAGGTCGCTGCCTTGTCACTCTCCGGCGTCTGGGTGCAGGAGAAGAGAAATACCGTAGTGATCAGTGCGAAACTGGCAATTAACATTGAGTTTTTCATGGTAAACTTTTTTGTTTTGTTTAATCGGTTCCCAAGGATTCATCCTGAATCCTTACAGGAAAACACAAGCCCAAAACAAGGCGACAACCCCAATTTGTTTACTGAAGTATTAATTTTTTTACCAACTGCCACCCGCACCGCCGCCACCGAAGCTGCCGCCGCCGAACCCGCCGAATCCGCCGCCGCCACCACCGCCCCAGCTGCTGCCTCCTCCACCGCCGCCGCTGCCCGGACCGAACATCATCCAGGGCAGGCCTCCGGAACCATAGCGCCCATGGCGGGAATAGCCGCCGCCACGCCCCCCCTTTCCACCTAAGAAGACAATGAGAAAGATGATGGCTAAAATAACGAAGAGGACCCAGTTGCCAGTCGCGTCTCCATCCTGGCCCCCTCCAAAATCCTCATTGACGTACTCCCCGGATCCCAGCTTCATGATGACATCCGTCGCCTGGTTCAATCCCTCGAAATAGGCTCCCTGTTTGAAGTTGGGGACGATGATCTGCTCGATGATGCGCTTTGCCATGGCATCCGGAAGGAACCCCTCCGCGCCGTAGCCGGTCTGAATGCGAAGCTCCCGGTCCTCCAGGGCAATATACACCAGCACCCCGTTGTTCTTTCCCTGCCGGCCAATTCCCCAGGCCTCCGCCAGCCGGAAGGAATAATCGAAAATGTCGTCTCCCTCCAGACTGCTTTCAATGACCACGGCAATCTGCGTGGAAGTGGAATCATCATAGGCTACCAACTTTCGCTCCAGAGCATCCAGCTCCTCGTCGCTGAGCGTCCCGGTAAAGTCCACTGCAAGCCGCGGAGGATCCGGCGGTGGTGGAACCTCCTTGGAAAAGGCCGCCCAAGGCAGCAGGAGGGCAATGATTGTTATGAGATGTCTTAAGTTCATGCCTGGATGGTTAGTTGCCGAAAGAGATGTCATCCGGCAGCTCGTTGACGTCGCCGGTAGTGCGCGGGAAGAATTCGGAGAGCTTTTCACCAGCCAGCCGGACTCCCTGGCAAACGCCTTCGGCGAATTGCCCCTCCCGGAAGTGTTGCTGCATGATGTCTCTCACATCTTCCCAGAAGTGAGGAGGTACCTTCCGGTTGATGCCCTCGTCACCATAGATGGCAAAGGCGTGCATGGATGGCACGATGAATATCAGGACGCCGTTGCGCAACTCGGTGCGGTCCATGCGCAGGGCATGGAACACCCCGTGGGCTGCCTCGGTGATGTCCCCCTTGTATTTTCGCTCCAGATGCACTCTGATTTCGCCGGAGGTGGCTTTTTCTGCTTCCCGGATGGTGGCGATGATGCGCGCTTCATCCGGTTTTGAAAAAAAATTAATCATGTCAGCCTGTTGATTGGATGTTCTTAAAACTCCACCTTGGGAGCAGCCTGGGCACCTTCTTCCGCCTCAAACATGCCCTTGCGCTCAAATCCGAACATGCCGGCCCAGAGGTTTGCCGGGAAGCGGCGCACGGCCTTGTTGTAGGCCCCCACGGTCTGGTTGAATTTGTCGCGCTCCACCTTGATGCGGTTTTCCGTCCCCTCGAGTTGTGCCTGAAGTTCCTTAAAGGATTCCGTGGCGCGGAGCTGGGGGTAGTTCTCAGATATCATGAGCAACCTGCCCAAAGCAGAGGACAGCTGCCCCTGGGCAGCCTGGAACTCGGCCAGTTTTTCCGGCGTCAGGTTGGTGGGATCCACTTGCACGCTGGTGGCGCGGGCACGGGCCTCTGCCACCTGGGTGAGGGTTGTCTGCTCAAATTCAGCCACCCCTTTCACGGTGTTGACCAGGTTAGGCACCAGGTCCGCCCGGCGTTGGTAGGCGCTCTGGACATTTGCCCATGCTTCCTCCACCGTGGTCTCCTTGTCCACAAAGTTGTTATAGGAATTGCAGCCGGAAAATGCGACCAGCAAGCCGAATCCGACAATTGAAATGATGACGATGAGTTGCTTTGACATTGGATCGATTGTTTTTGATGTTTTATAATAATCCAAAAAAGACCGAAATCGTTCGCCCCGGCCCGGGAATATCTGCCAAAAGGCTAAAAATGACGATGAATGCTGCCTATACGGCCACTTCCCGGATAAGTTCGCCGACCAGGGTCACAACCCGGGGTTCGGCCGACTCAACCACCGCCACCACCTCCTCCAGGGTCGTCTCCCGGATTTGCTCCAGGGGATAACTCTTGTTGGACACCACGGACAAGACGAACACCCGCAGGCCGGCATGCCGCGCCACCAACACCTCCGGCACGGTGGACATGCCCACCACATCGCCGCCTATCCGGTGCAGGAACTCGTATTCTGAAGGCGTCTCCAGATTGGGACCCTGCAAGGCCACGTAAACCCCCGTGTGCGCCCTGATGCCGTTGCGCCGCGCAATGGCCAGGGCTTTCGACAGCATGTCGCGGTCGTAGGTATGCAACATGTCTGGAAAGCGGGGGCCCAGACGCTCATCATTGGGGCCCCGCAGCGGGTTCTCGGGCTGCAGATTGATGTGGTCGCGGATGAACACCAGGTCCCCCGCCTCAAAATCGGGATTGGTGCTTCCTGCGGCATTGGAGATGATGACCTGACGGATGCCCAGTTCCTTCATCACGCGCACGGGGAAGGTCACCTGCTGCATACTGTAGCCCTCATAATAATGAAAACGGCCCGCCATGGCCACCACGGCAGTGCCGGAGATCCGGCCGAAAATCAACTTGCCGGCATGGCTCTGAACGGTTGAAACCGGGAAATGCGGGATGTCGGCATAGTCCACCTCCACCTCCACTTCGATACTGCGGACGAGGCTGCTCAGGCCGGTACCGAGGATGACGCCTGTTTCCGGCTGCAGCGCCGTAAAATTGCGCAGGTAGCGAACCGCGTCCTGAATGTGATCGTACAACATGAAGCGATCGTTTTTGAGTTTGTCAGGTTTGGGGGTGCAATTGTTTTAAAAAAACGGCTCCGGGCTCATCGAAGTCCATCCACCGTCTATGACCAGCGTCTGCCCGGTGATTTGCAGCGCTTGCGGAGAAACCAGGAAGAGTGCCGCGCTGGCCATATCCTCCGGCGTTGACACGCGCTGGTTGGGGGTGATTTTTTCCCAGACCTCCCGGTAGCCGGGGTCGTCCCCGCTCGTCCGCTCGGTGAGGGTGGCACCTGGCGCGATGGCATTGATAGTGATTTGATAGGGCGCCAGTTCCGGCACCAGGGCCTTTGCCAGCATCTGCAGACCCGCCTTGGTCATGCCGTAGGCCGCGAGGTAGCGATGCGCCTGCACGCCGGTGACGGAGGACATCAGCAGGATGCGGCCACCCTTGCCCTGCTGCCGCATCTGGCGGGCCGCAAACTGGGCGAGGAAAAAGGAACCCTGCAGGTTGACGGCCAGCAGCCGCTGGAAATCCTCGGGCCGGTATTCAAAAAAATCGCCAAAGGTAGTGATGCCGGCATTCGCAATGGCGATGTCCAACTGCCCGAACCCGGCGACCGCCGCGTCCACCAGGTCTTGTAAAACGGAGAGCTCGCTCACGTCGCCCGGCAACGGGATGGCACGCCCGCCGGCCTCGACAATGGCAGCGGCGGCTTTCTCGGCCAGTGCGGCGTCCTTGTCGTTAAGGACAACCGAGGCTCCCGCTGCTGCCAGCTGCAGGGCGATGCAATACCCAATGCCGCTGCCCGCCCCTGTGATAACGGCTGTCCTGGCCTCAAATGTCTTTTGCATGTGATTGGGTTGCGTTTGAGCGCGTGATTAAGTTTATTCGTAACTGTTTAGCATCCCTTGCAGATGCTGCCTTTCCTCCGGAAAGGGCGGCCTGGGGTCATGTAAAAAGCCCTTGCGGCTGCCTCCTCCGGTGCCGTACGGCTTCCATAAAGGGCGCAGGGCGGGCCGGTGGCCCGCCGAGCGCCCTTTCCGGGAGGCCAGCGGCATCTGCAAAGGATGCTAAGCAGTTACAATTATTGGTTTTCAGGAAGAAGAATTTTAAACATGCGCTGAAATAATGCGCTAATATAAGGTTTGATTTGAATCTTGCAGCAGCCCTTCAAGGCAGGAACCCCGATCAATATGGCCCCCTGCCAAATAAACTGCCAGGACCGCAAGGATTTTTGCACCAACTTCCAGTACTTTTGAACCTCCATGTTCACAAAACAGCATGTACTATGCAAAAAACAGGAAATCTCATCGGATGGCTGCTCGCCCTCGCCACCTCCCTGCCCCTGGCGGCCCAGCACCAGCCCGTGTTCCCGGGACTCAGCGGGCAGCAACTGTTCGACAGCCTCGCCACTGCCTACAAACCCACCTTCCAAATCGGCCAGGCACAGTCGCGCGACACGCTTTTCGGGAAAATTGACAACCGCAACGACAGCCTCGCCTGCGTCTATACCGGGTTTACCATCTGGCTCGACCCCAGCCTCGACCCTACCCAGGCCGCCTTCATGAATAACAGCCCCAACGCCATCAACACCGAACACACTTACCCCCAGAGCCTCGGCGCCAGCGGGCTGGCAGAAGGCGACCTCCACCACCTCTACCCCACGCGCGCCAACGTCAATGCCGCCAGGGGGAACAACCCCTTTGCAGAAATCCCCGATGAGGAAACGGAGGAGTGGTACTACCTTGGCCAGATTTCCGGCACCATGCCTGCCGCCAACAAGGAACTGTACAGCGAGCGAAAGGACGGCGTCTTCGAGCCCAGGGAGGACCACAAGGGCAATGTCGCGCGCTCCATGTTCTACTTTTACACCATGTACAAGGCACAGGCTGACCAGCAAAATTCAACCTACTTCGAGTCGCAGCGCCAGACCCTCTGCGCCTGGCATTACCTCGACCCCGTTGACGATCGGGAATGGGAACGCACCTGGGCCATTGCCCAGTACCAGTCCACCCCGAATCCCTTCGTCCTGGACTGCACCCTGCCGGAGCGCAGCTACTGCAGCGACTTCGGCTCCATTTGCCTGGTGGCGGCAAAAGAGAGGCAGCAGGCCGGCCAGGCAATTCGACTGGAGGTCTCGCCGAACCCCGCCGGGGCCGGCTTCACCGTCACCTGTCTCACCGACAGAGCGGGAACCTTGGTGTTGGAATTCTTTGACTGGTCTGGAAAATTGCTGGAAAGAAAGGATGTCGGCCCGCTGCCGCCGGGCACCTTCAGCTGCCAGTGGCAGCGCAGCGCCGGCATGCCGGCGGGGATGGCAGTACTGAGGGCCAGGTACCAAACACCGGAAGGCGTGCTGGTAGCCACTGAAAGGATGGTGCTGCTGCCCCGGGATTAGCAGGGGCTTTCACTTCAGTTCAAAAGATCCCGTGCCGGCCAGAAAGCCCTTGTTGTAGATCTCAACGGCATACTTGCCGCTTTGGAAAGTGAGGGAGGGAGCCCAGAAAAAGCAAAGCTGGGCCTCGTCATTTGCATAGTCGTATTCCTTGACCTGGGTGTAAAGGACCTTTTCCCCTGTCTTTTTGTTGACAATCACGCTGCTGCCAAGGTCATCAATGGCCAGCGTCTCTCCCCGGGGGCTCACGATGCGGATAAAAAACTGCTCCACGCCGGGCTTGGCCAGCTCGTTGGCGATGGTGGTGAAGCAGACCTTCAACTGATTGATTCTCTTGGCGGTGCTTTTTTCGGACGACTTGCCGCTCTTGCTCTTCCTGAAACCTGTGACCCTGATGTCCTTGACCTTTATCACAGAGCCGATCTGCACGGATTGCTCCAATTTTTCCCGCTCTATCTCCAGCTGCGCCTTCTCGGTTGAAAGCGTCTGGTTCAGGGCGTCCTTTTCCTTCAATGCGTTGTTAAGGCTGTCGTTGTTAGCGGCCAACACGGCGTTTTCCGCCTGCAGCTGCTCCTGCTCCTCCTTCAACTGGTCGATGTCGGCCAGATAGCCTGAGACGAGCTTTTTGAGCTTGTCGATTTCCTTGCGGGCTGCTTTCAGCTGGCCCTTGTCGCGAAGCAGCTGGTCGATTTGGTTCTTCTGGGCATCCAGTTCGGCGATTTGCTTCTCGATCAGCGCGTTGATCTGCTCGTTTTCACCCTTGAGGCTTTCCAGTTCGGCGATGGCATCGCTGTACTTGCTCTGGAGTTCTTCCCGGAGTTTTTCGGACTCCTCCAGGTTGGCGACCTGCTGTTTCAGCGTGCGGGTGGTGTGCACGTTCTGGTACGCCAGCCAGCCGATGATGGTGAGCAACAATACCCCGGCCAGCAGCAGGATGGACGTGCCCAGCCTGACAGGCCGCCCTGGACGCGAAACACCGGGTTGGACATTATATTCTGAGGACATGAATTGGTTATTTTTAAGAAAAGCGGCTGCCGCTTGTCATTTTTCAATTTTATTAAGGTGTTTGCCGCAAAAAAAGTTCGGAACAAGGGCAAAAAAACAAGGCTCCGCACGATGACGGCAGCTTATGGTGACCCAACCGGTTGCGCACATGACCTGTGCATACAGGGCCTGATTCCCCTCACTCTGCCCGCTCGCATCTTTCTTTTAGTAACGCACCAGGCTTTCCCAGGGAACCCAACCACGCATACTGAAACCGCCCCCATCCTTCTAATCATTACAATCAAGCAAATCAAGGTATAAACTCCCAACTTCCTTCCTTATTTTTGCCAAACGTTTTACCTCGATCCGGCTAAATATTCGAATTTCATAAAAACTCACAACCAACGATGAGCCAAAACTCCCGGCAGCAACTTCAAAAGCAGCGCACACAGCAGTACCAGCGCATCGTTCGCAAGATGTGGAAAATAATCTTCTACGGCATCGCAGGAATCATCGTCACCTTCCTGATCCTTTCCTTCACCGACCTGCCAGACACGGAGGAACTGGAAAATCCCAAAAGCGAACTGGCCTCGGAAGTCCTCTTCGCCGACGGCACCGTCATGGGCCGCTATTTCAAAGAAAACAGAGTCCCCGTTGACTTTGACCAGCTTTCGCCCTACCTGGAGCAAGCCTTGGTCGCCACGGAGGACGAGCGCTACTACCAGCACAGCGGCATTGACTTCCAGGCCCTGGGGCGCGTGTTTTTCAAAACCATCCTCATGGGTGACCGCAGCTCCGGCGGCGCCAGCACCATCACCCAGCAGCTGGCAAAACTGCTCTTCACCGGCAAACCCGCCTCGGGATTCTCCAGGGTGGTTCAGAAACTCAAGGAATGGATCATCGCACTGGAACTGGAACGCAAATACACCAAGGAGGAAATCATCGCCATGTACCTCAATAAGTTCGACTTCCTCTACGACAGCCATGGTATCAAGGCTGCCGCGGAAACCTACTTCGGCAAAAGCCAGGATTCCCTGAAGATCGAGGAAGCCGCCATGCTGGTGGGCATGCTGAAAAACCCCTCCCTGTACAACCCCAAGCGCAAACTCAAAGTGGCAGAACAACGCCGCATGGTCGTCCTAAACCAAATGCGCAAGAACGACATCATCACCCGCGAAGAGTACGACTCCCTCAAGGTTCTGCCATTGGACATCTCCAAGTTCACCAGAAAAACCCATACCCAGGGCCTGGCCACCTACTTCCGCAGCGAACTGGTAAAGGAACTCCGGGAAATTATCCTTCCCGGCGACGAGGCCCGCAAGAAACCCGACGGCTCTCCCTACAACCCCTACAAGGACGGACTGAAGATTTACACGACCCTCGACCCCGCCATCCAGAAACATGCCGAAGAGGCCATGATCGTGCACATGAGCAACGTTCAGTCCCGATTCTGGAACCTTTGGAAAAAGCGAATGAGAATTTCCCCCTGGGACTACAAAACCGAGGAAACCTCAGAAGCCGAACTCCGCTACAGAAAGCGAAAACTGTCCCAAATGGTGCGCTCCTCCGAGCGGTACACCCAGTTGCGCGGCACCTTCATGGGCACCCTTGAAGAAGAACTGCAGGCCGAAATAGACGGCCTGACCCTCGGCGATGCCGTCATCGAGAAAATCATCAGCGGAAAGGAAGACCTCAGCAGACCCGAAAGACGCGCCATGGACAATGAAAAATGGGAGGAACTGAAGAAGCAATGGCGTGAATTGCAAAAAGCCGCGGAAAAAGTCTTCAACAAAAAGGTCAGGATGAAAGTCTTTGACTGGAAAAGCCGCGGGTTTGAAAAGGATACCTTGATGAGCCCCCTGGACTCCATCAAGTACCACCACATGTTCATGCAGATTGGCTCCCTGGCCGTCGACCCCCGGAACGGCCACGTCAAGGCCTGGGTGGGTGGCATCAACTCCAAGTACTTCGCCTTCGACCACACCGGTGCCAACCGTCAAGTGGGCTCCACCTTCAAGCCCTTTATCTATGCCACGGCCATCGCCCAGCAAGGGATCTCACCCTGTACTGAAGTCACCGACATGCCGCGCACCATTTTTGCCGGCGAAGGGAACTTCGAACTCATCCAGGACTGGACCCCCAGGAACTCCACCGACGAATACACCTATCGGAATATGAGCCTGCGCTCGGCGCTGAAGAAGTCCGTCAACACCATCTCCGTCTTCCTCATGCAGCAACTCGGCAGCGTGCAACCTGTACTGGAGCTCATGGAGAACATGGGAGTGGATATCAAGAAAATCCCGGCCCAACCCTCCATTTGCCTGGGGGCTGCCGACCTGACCGTCATGGACATGACGGGAGCCTACACGACTTTTGCCAACAATGGCTATTACAGCAAGCCCATCTACATCACCCGCATCGAGGATAAAAACGGCCGCGTCATCTACACCCAGGAGGAACAGGAACGCCAGGCCCTCCAGGAAGAGCCCAACTTCGTCATGGTCGAAATGCTGAAGTACGCCTCTGGCGGCATGAGCCTGAAAAGTGAGATCGGCGGAAAAACAGGCACTACCAACGACTATGTGGACGGTTGGTTCATCGGGGTGACGCCCGGCCTGGTCGTGGGAACCTGGGTAGGGGGCGAAGACCGCTGGATTCGCTTTCTCTCCATTTCCGAAGGGCAGGGAAGCCGCATGGCGAAGCCCTTCTGCAAGGAATTCCTGCAGCGCGTGGAGGCTGACCCCAAGGCGGATTACGATTGGAAGGTCCGCTTCACAAGGCCCCGGGGGGATCTCAGCATCGGCCTCGACTGCAATGATTTCAGCCCCGAAGGCGACGACGACGAAGCCTCTGATATCCCGGCTGAAGGTGGCGGACAACCCCGGGAAAGCATCTACGAGGATCCCTTCGGACTGGAGGGAAGCTCCCAAGGCAACAAAAAACAAAACACCAGCAACGGCGACGAGGATTTTTGAGCGCCTTTCCGGCAAAATCCCTTGAACCGGAAACTGACATCGTTTGAGACATAGGCAAAGGATTTTTTTGGCGAGGCTGTCTCAAAAGACTCTTTTGGCGAGGCACCTTCTCGCAAAAGGCGCGCGTGGCGAAGCCCCGCGCGCCTGAAATCCCC
>JBEAYO010000083.1:0-10170 GCA_041159285.1 Bacteroidota bacterium
CCGCCAGAAAAGTCAACAACATTGACGATCTCTTACCCTGGAATTGGAAACCTGATCAGATTATGGAGGAGTTGGAGAGGATGTAGTTGGTAGAGGGCTTACGTTCAGCCACCCCTTGCAGATGCTGCTTGTTTTTCGGAAAGTGCGGTCTGCGGCGCGCCTGAGTGCGCCACAGACCGCCCTAAAAAACCTTTCCCCGCGCTCATTCCGGGAGGCCAGCGGCATCTGTAAAGGTGGCTAAAGAGTTACCACATGCCTATGAAACAGGTTTATAAAATGCAGCAAATTTGCATTGAAAAAAATTAACGCGCTTATGCCGGTTTGCATCCTTATCCTGTCCCATAATTGTTTGTTTGGAAAGAGCCGGCAGGCTAGCCACCTTGGCGGCCGTAAGCGCGTGTCCCATGCCGGAAGCCCTCAAAGGCCTGAAGGGCCGGCATACGTCAGCGAGGGGGGCAGCCCCTCGGAAACAAGCCCACACCCCTTCCTCTCATAGGCCTGAAGGGCCGACATACGTCAGCGAGGGGGGCAGCCCCTCGGAAACAAGCCCACACCCCTTCCTCTCATAGGCCTGAAGGGCCGACATACGTCAGCGAGGGGTGCAAGCCCCTTGGAAACAAGCCCCCCTTCCTCTCCCAGGCCTGAAGGGCCGACATACGTCAGCGAGGGGTGCAGCCCCTCGGAACGTGCCGCACCCCTTCCTCTCATAGGCCTGAAGGGCCGACATACGTCAGCGAGGGGTGCAGCCCCTCGGTACGTGCCGCACCCCTCAAAGCCCTGAAAGGGCGACATACATCAGCGAGGGGTGTAGCGCAGCAGGCAACACTGTATTTTAAACAGCATTATAGGATTAATAGGATTAGAAGGGTGGGTAGTATTTAGGAACAAGGGACTTGGCGGTGGGGAGCGATGCCGATAGGCTGCACCACTCGCTGACATATGTCGCCCTTTCAGGGCTTATAGGGGTACGGCACGTTCCGAGAGGCTACACCCCTCGCTGACGTATGTCGGCCCTTCAGGCCTGGGAGTGGGGGGCGTGGTTGTGGCATGTGCCGAGGGGTGATGTATGTCGCCCTTTCAGGGCTTTGAGGGGTACGGCACGTTCCGAGGGGCTGCACCCCTCGCTTACGTATGCCGGCCCTTCAGGCCTATGAGGGCCTGCCGGCGCGGGGCTCGCCTTTATGGCTACAAAAGTTACAGCTCGCCTGTTCTTCCCGAATCAAAATTATGTGACAGGATAAGGTTTGAATCCGGCACTTCTGCGCCTTTGCCACGAAACAGCAATTCCGGTTAAATCAGCATGTGTGTTGTTGACGGTCTAAGATACCAGCCAGGCGGTCGTTCGCAACGGTGCCGGTTTCAAACCGGCATCAGCGGGCTGAAGGCAGAACGGAACTGCACCGCCAACGGCGCCTACCCCATCCTCAGCGGCTGATGACGAATTTCTCGAAGGCTGTGAAATCATCAAAGCTGACGCGCAGGAAGTACAGGCCATTTTGCAATTCGCATGTATTGAGTTGGATGGCAGATGAATCCGCGTCCAGGAGGTATTGACCGGCTGTCAGGACCAGCCGCCCGGCAGCATCGTAAACGGAACAAGACAACTCACCGCTACGGCGGGCTGGCCAGGAAGCGCTGATTCGGATACCCGCCGAGGCCGGGTTAGGTGCGACAGACAAAGTATAGGCAGACTCGTTGAACACCTCCCTGGTATCTGTAGGGTCGGAGATTTTGCTCTCCCCCTCCTCTATGGTCAGCAATTCATTGACGCCTACATTTTCAAATGTATCTATGATGCCGCTGGGCCAGTGAACCGTCAGAAGGTCTATGTTCGCATGGGAGCCCAGCCCGAAATGGAGTATGAGGCTGTTCTGAGAGGCCCAGCCGCTGCCGCCGCTCACCTCGTCAACCTGTTTCAGGTCCCCGGCTCTTAGCTGCACCCTGGCGCCGATGGCGGCGCGGTTGCTTTGCACGCCCTTCAGTTTCACCTTTATCCAGTTGTTCTCGCTGTAATTTTCATTTTTAAAAAACTGGTTGCCAACAGTTCCGCCATAATTGGCCAGGTAAATGTCCACCATGCCGTCGTGGTCGAAATCAGCGCAGGCCATGCCGTAGCCGCCCTCCATGGAATGCACCGGGGAATTTTCACTCACCACGTCGAAGATGTTGTTCCCCAGATTCCGGTAGAGCAGGTTTGGAAAGGGAGAAAAATAGCTGTCGTTGGCCATGTAGATGTCCTGGAAACCGTCGTTGTCGTAGTCCAGGAAGCTGCATCCCCAGCCCATGCCGGGGTCGCCCACGCCGGCGGCGAAGGTGATGTTGGAAAAAGTGCCGTTACCGTTGTTGAGCAGCAGGGTGTTGGGCCCCAGGTTAGTGATGTAGAGGTCGAGCCAACCATCATTGTTGATGTCGCCAACGTCAACGCCCATGCCCATGGCCGCGATGTTGGCGCCGGAGAACTGGGATACATTCAGGAATTGCCCGTTGCCGTTGTTTTGGTACAGGATATTGGGTATGTTGGCGTCATGTGTGAGGTAGAGGTCGGGATCCCCGTCGTTGTCATAGTCGAAAAATACAGCGCCCATGGAGATCAGCGGGTCGGTGGCGCCGGAGAAGAAGGTGATGTCAGTAAAGGTGCCGTTGCCGTTGTTGCGGTACATGATGTTTTCCATGCCGAGGCGGGCGATGTAGATGTCGAGCCAGCCATCACGGTTGATATCGGCAAAGAGGGCAGATTTCACCTTGGTGCCGGGCAGGACGCCGGCTGTGGCCGCGATGTTGGTGAACGTGCCGTCCTGGTTGTTGCGGTAAAGAGCGTTGGCGTCGTCCCTGGCTCCTATGAAGAGGTCGAGCCAGCCGTCGTTGTCGATGTCGCCCCAGATGGCGAATTGGGCGGTGGGTGCCGGGAGGATGCCGGCTTGTGCGGTAACGTTTTCGAACTGGTTGCCACCCAGGTTGCGGAAGAGGACGCTGCCCTGGATGATGCGGGTAGAGAAGAGGTCTTCCAGCCCGTCGTTGTCGTAGTCGCCTGCGGCGGCTCCATAGTTGAGGCCTGTGATATTGGTGCCTGCCAGTTGTGAAAGATCAGAGAAGGATACCTGGGAGTTTGCAGTTGCGCAGAATAGCAGGACCATCAGTTGGATTGCGAAGGTGATGCGCATTGTCTTTGGATTTATTTTTAAAAAAGGAGTTTTGCCTGGCACCCGGGCTAGCTTCTGCTTCACTCAGCAGCCTCAGCCAATACTGCCGCCAGTGCCGTTTGGCGCCTGAAAACTGTGGCCGGGGATTGTGTAAAAGCCCTTTCGACTAGTTCCGGCGGTGCCGATTAGGCCCCTTAAAGGGCACCCGGCCAGCCTATGGCCGGCCGGGTGCCTTGCCTCCCCCTCCCTTCCGCGCGGTTTGGCAAAACCAAACCGCGCGGAAGGGAGACTTAAGGCGCGCGGGGCTTCACCCCGCGCGCCATTTTGCGAGAAGGCGCCTCTCTAAAGGGTCTTTTGAGACAGCCTCAGGGTTATAGCGCGGTGCTTTGCCCAGCGCGCCTTCCAGTGATAGTTTCGGCGAGCGCGTTAGTTCTTAGTGATGCGGTACGTGTATTTAGGCTCGTTCAAGATGAGCTCGATGGTATAGTTGCCAGCAGAGGCGATGGCGATGTTGGCACCACCGTACTCCAGCTTGCCGTTGGGCCCGTCGTCGCCGAGGTTGATAGCCCAGTCGTCGTTGGCCCGGAACTTGATCTCGCCGGCAACCAGGTCAGTCGTGATGCTGAGATAACCCGTAGCAGAATCATAGATCATGTCTATGTCAGAATCCCAGCCATTGGGCGTGGCACTGCCAATCAATCCCCAGTTCGTAGCGACGCTGGTGTAGGTGAGCGTATTCAAATCCACATTGAGCCTGTACATGCCCGCAACCGGGGCCACGATGTTGGCACCGCCGGGATCCAGCGTGCCATCCGCACCATCGTCTCCCCAGTTCACAGCCCAGGAATAGCCCTGCGTGAACTTGTATTCCGTGTTGTCATTGGAAAAGAAGAGGTAACCCTCATACTTGTTGTCACTCTTCAAAGAGTTGATGACCGTTGTGGGATTGGAAGGATCCCAGCTCTGATAACTGCCCGGAACCTGGAGCTTGGGATATTCCACCACGGACTCATACGGCGTAACCGTCATATTGCGGGGCTCAGAGATCAACTCCTCGACATCGCTGCTGACTTTTGCCTTCACACGGATCTGCAGCTGAACCGGAGCTCCTCCGGGCAATTCGCGGGCCAGTAGAATGGAGTTCACCTTCTCTACTGTGGTGCCCAGCAGTTCAAGATTGTTAGTGACGCCCAGCGTGACCGGCTCGGAGAAGTTGTTGGCAGCTTCATCCATCTCCAGCGTGTAGGTAATGGCGGCAGAAAAGCCAAAGTCGGCAGCCGACCAGGAGAAGTTGTCAAAGGCTGCTGCCGCGTTGGCCTCTTCCAGCACATAGGAATTGTTGTCGGCAGGCGCGGAAATCACTGGAGGGGCTCCCAGTTTGACAACGGGGTCAAACGTCTCTTCACTGCAGGAGGGCAGGAACGCCAGAGGAGCCATGAACCAAATCAAAAATTTGCGTATCATATTTTTTTTATTTTTTGTCATGCCGGCAACATAGCCGTTGGCCATGCTGCCGGCATCTGGTGTTTTTTGTATTAGTAGCAAGAACCCGGGCTGTATTGATCCAGGTTGGGATTCGCGTTCAGATCCTGCGAGGGGATGGGATACACATCCCTGCAGGAAGGAACGGAACTTCCCTCGGGTACACCGCCCTTCCACGGCCACAGATAGTCTGTGTCGGAGAATCTGCCATAGCGCACCAGGTCGGTGCGACGGTGACCTTCCCAAAGCAGCTCCCGCGCCCGTTCATCCAGGATGAAATTCAGGTCGAGGTCGCCGCTGGAGATGTTCCCGCCAGAGCCGCCATAGGCACGCTCGCGCAGGGCATTCACGTACTGGAGTGCCGTGGACAAATCGCCACCGCTGCCACCGCGCAGCACCGCCTCTGCGTACATCAGGTAGGCATCACCGAGGCGGAACATCGGGAAATCAGTGTCCACAAATAACAGGTCAGACCCGGGCGCTCCATCGGAAGTGACATTTTTGTACTTGCCGACGGCATAACCCTCCGTGAACTGGGAAATATCCGTGATTTCCAGGCTTTGGCCATTGGTGTAGAACATGTAGCGCATGTCGGACTCCGAGGCGAATTTTTCAACGTAGTAGGTGTGGTCCGGGCTGTCGAGGTACAGCTTGATCAGGTAGGTGCCGGCGGCCGGGATGGAGATGTTGGCGCCTCCCCTTTCCAGCAGGGCGTTGGCGCCGTCGTCGCCATAGTTCAAGTCCCAGCCGTCGTTGGCCCTGAACTTCACTTCGCCGGCGACGAGGTTGGCCGTGATGGTCCAGGCCTTTTCAGCGGCATCATAAGTCATGTCGATGTCGCTGTCCCAGCCATTCGGGGTGGCGGAGCCGATCAGCCCCCAGTCTGTTTTGGTGACCTTGTAGGTCAGGCTGTTCATATCAGCCTCCAGCAGGTAAAAGCCTGTCTCATTGACCTTGATGTTGGCACCACCGGGATCCAGGGTGCCGTCCACGCCGTCATCACCCCAGTTGACATCCCAGCCTCCCTGGGCGATTTTGAACTCAGTATTGGCCTCGAAGTAAAAATAGCCCTCGTACTTGTTGTCGTTGTTGGGAGAGGCTATGACGGTGGAGGAAAGAGCGGGATCCCAGCCCTGATAGCCACCGGGCACGTTCAACACCGGATAAGCGGAATTCCCCGGGTTGGGAGTGACAAGCACGCTGCCGCCGCTGCCGGGTGCCGGGAATTTGCTGACGATGGCGCTGGTGGTCCTCAGGCCTCCCCAGCCGCCGTCTATGCCGAAATCCGCAGGGTTCATGCTGCCGCCAACGGGTGCATGGATCAGGAAGGTCATGCCTCCATAGGTGCGGGTTCTGATGCCATCAAAAGTGACCGGGAAAATGATTTCATCAGAATTGTGGTTGTCTGCCATAAAAAGGTGGGCGTACTCAGGCTCCAGGGAATAGCCGGCGTCAATCACCTTCTTGGTGTAGGTAATGACTTCTCCGTACTGTGCCTTTTCAACGTAAACTTCAGCGTTCAGGTACAATTTTGCCAGCAGCATCCAGGCAGCAGCCTGGTCGGCGCGGCCGTATTCATTGGACCTGGGCGCCAGCAACTGGGGCTCGAAATCCTTGATTTCTGTTTCAAGCCACGCATAGAGGGCATCGCTGGAAATCTGCTCCGGGAAGAAGGCGCCAACCGGGTCTTCTTCGGTCACAAAGGGCACACTCCTGAACAGGTCCAGGGCGTGGTAGTAGCTCAGCGCCCGGAGGAAGCGGGCTTCTGCGCGGAACACTTGAATCTCCTGGCGCAGGGCGGCATCTACGCCCCTGCTGTCCAGTTTCTCATCAGTGGTCTCCCGCAGGAATTCATTGCAAATGGAGATCTGGTAGAAGATGCGGCTGTAGCAGGCATAGATGAAGCCGTCGTCGGCGCTCCAGTCCTGGTCGTGGAAATCCTTGATAGTGGCGTCGTTCCAGCCAATGACTGCCTCGTCTGTGGATAACTCCTGAAGGTACCAGTACATGCGCAGGTACTGGCCGAAGCCTTCGTCAATGCCGCTGATGTCCGCCTGACCGGCAGGACCCTGCTGACCTGTCACGGACAGGCCGGCGTACAACCTGGCGAGGACCCTTTTGTAATTGGCGGGGTCTTCGTAAACAGCCGCGGAAGTGATTTCATCTTTGTCGATCGGCTCTGTATCCAGATCTTTGAAGCAGGAGGAAAATACCAGGATGACTCCCGCCAAAAGGAATATTTTAATAAATTTTGTATGATTCATAATAGTGATTTTTATGTGTTAAAATCTGGCGTTGACCCCGAAGAGCACGGTGCGCGTCCTGGGATAAATGTTGTTGTCGATGCCGTTGTCGAGCTCAGGATCGACGCCTTTGTAATCCGTGATGAGCAGCGGATTCTGGACGGTTGCGAAAACCTTGAGGAAATCCATCTTTTTCACCATGCTGGTCAGGTTGTAGCCCAGGGTGATGTGGTCCAGGCGCAGGAAGGAAGCATCCTGGATGAAGTAATCGCTGAGGTACTGTGGGTTCCTGAAATCCAGATAGCTGGCGATTGGATTGACATTACCGAGGTATCCGGTCGGATGATAGAGATTGGCAAAGCTGGTGCCGGACTGGATGTTGTTGTATGCATAGTTGCCTACATTAGCTCTTCCCGCGAAGGAGAAGTCGAAGTTGCCATAGGTGAGGTTGGAGGTGAAGCCAAAGAAGTAGTCTGGTGCTGAATTCTCCAGGCGGTAGAGGTCATCAGAATTGACAATGCCGTCTTCATTGCGGTCTACGTACAGGCCTTCCACCGGCACGCCGTTTTCATCGTACACCTGCTCATACACATAGAAAGAGTTGGCGGGATAGCCCACGCTGTGAATCTGAATGGTGTTGCCTACCCCACCGGAGATGCCGCCGACCAGGATGCCATTATAGGCCGGGTCGTCTGACGCGGTGAGTTTGGTGATTTCGTTCCTGTTGGCCGTGACGTTGAATCCGACATCCCAGGAGAGTTTCTGCTTCCTGATCGGATTGGCATTGATGGAAAACTCAACGCCCCTGTTTTCAAGGTCGCCGACGTTGGTAAATATGAAGTTAGAGAGGTTGGAGCCCGCTGGCACGGGGATGAAGTTCAGCAGATCCCTGGTCTCTCGAATGTAGTATTCCAAGGAACCATACAGCCTTTCGTTGAAAAACGCAAAGTCAACAGCGGCATTCTGCGTGGTAGTTTCCTCCCATTTAATCCTGCTGTCGTAACCCTCCGGACGAATGGTGGTGACAAAGGTGTTGCCGAACTGGTAGCTGGCATTTTCAAAGCCCTGCAGATATCTCGGCAGATGCACGTAGTAGCCGCCAACATCTTGTTGACCGGTGACACCCCAGCCCAGCCTGAGCTTGATGCTGTTAAGCGCGACATCACCTTCGTTGTCCACCAGCTTGTAAGCCAGTGCAGCAGCCGGGAACAAGCCCCAGCGGGTGTCAGGTGAGAAGCGGGAAGATCCATCTCTGCGCAGCGTACCTGTGATCAGCACTTTGTCGAAGAGAGTCAGGTTTACACGTCCAAAGAGGGACAGCAGGAAGAGCTCTCCTGTATTGTCGCCCTCAGCCACTTCAGTGCCGGCGATGTTTGAATTGAAGAAGCTATCGTCGAAAAAGAAGCGCTGCCAGGAGTAGCCACCCATGACATCGAGCTTGGACTTTCCAAACTCCCTGGCATAGTTAAGGTAAAACTCGAGCAAGCTATTTTCCTTGGTCTGGTTGTAAGTATTTTTCACCCCGCCGTCGAAGAATGCGAAAGAAGCGTTTTCAGGAACGTTGATAGCACCCTCGCCGCTGGAGCGGTCGTAAGCCAGATTCAGGTTGGCGCGCAGCTCCGGCAGGAAGTCGAAGCGATAGTCGAAGCTGGAACTGGCGACGAAGCGCTTGACATTGGACTCGTCGTTGCGCATGTTGAGCTGTGCAACCGGATTTGCTGGCGAGAGGGTGTTAGGCTCGCCGTTGGGCTGCAGCCAGGTGAAATAGCCGCCGTAGGGGCTGTTGTCCTCCTTGACCGGCTGGGTAGGATCGAAGAAGACGGCTGAGCCGATGGCGCCGCGGTTGGCGAAGAAGTTATCGGTGTTCATGCCCTTCAATCCGATGTTCACCTGAAGGCGGTTGTCCAGCAAGCGCGGGGTGAGGTTAATGGAACCCGTGGTGCGCTGGTAGCGGTCAGTCCTCAGGATGCCCTCTTTGTCGGTGTAGCCGACGGAAGCACGGTATGGAACGGAGCCAAACGCACCGGAGAAATTAAGGTTGTGATCCTGGTTGAAGCCAGTCTGGTAGATTTGGCTTTGCCAGTCTGTGTTGGCAGCACCCAGGGTGGAAAGTGCCGGGTGGCCCTCCGGGAAGTAGGACTGTATCAGGGCCTTGTACTCTTCTGCGTCGAGGACGTCGGGGAGTTTGAGTGGGGAACTGAAGGAGGCGTTGCCATTGTATTCAACGCTTAGTTTCTGTCCCAGTTTGCCCTTTTTAGTGGTGATGATGATCACCCCGTTGGAAGCACGGCTACCGTAGATGGCAGTTGCGGAGGCGTCCTTGAGGACGGTAAAGGTTTCGATGTCGTTCGGGTTGACGAAGTCAAAGACGTTCCTGGCGCCGGAGATGCCGCCGTTGTCAACGGGGATGCCGTCGATGACAATCAGCGGGTCGTTGGAGGCGCGCAAGGATGAGCCGCCGCGGATGCGGATCTGAGCGCCTCCGCCGGGGTCGGAGCTGGGGGTGATCTGTACGCCGGCCACCTTGCCTGCCAGAAGTTCCTGGGGTGCTGTGATGGCGCCGCGATTGAAGACATCAGCGTCTACCTCTGCTACAGAACCGGTGGCGTCTTTGCGTTTCACTTCGCCGTAGCCGATTACCACCACCTCGTTGAGGACGGCGCCGGCGGTCATGCGCACGTCGATGACGTTGGAGACGCCCAGATCCACGGTTTCTGTGCGGTAGCCGGTGTAGGAGAACTGCAGTTGTCCTGTCTGGACATCCAGCGAGAATGAATAGGATCCGTCAACTTCAGTGATGGTACCGGTGGTGGTGCCCACCAGCAGGATGTTGACGCCGATGAGTGGCTCTCCGGTGGTGCCGTCTGTGACGACTCCGGTGATTGTTCGCTGTGCCATGACTGCCGAGCTTGAGAGCAGCAGCAATAATGGCAGCAGCAAATTTTTGTGTGAGTAAATTTGCATTAGAAACGGTTTTAATTAGTAGATAAGGATAGTCAGATTTAACGGTACAGCGTTGGCTCCAGAAAAAGCCTGTCTCAAAAGGAACTCCTCTTTGGAGGCAACTTTTATTCTTCCATTTTACAGGTGTGAAGGGCTTCATCCCGCATGCCTGTAGTACCTGTCTCAAAAGTCAACATTGGCTAGGCCGCTTCCGGAAGTAGGCGCGCGGCACTTCGTCCCGCGCGACCAAAATCCCCTTCTGCCGCGGTTCGGCTTCGCCAAACCGCGGCAGAAGGGGATTTTGGTCGTTCGGCCGGCCGCAGGCCTGCCGAACGACCTTTGACGGGGCCAATAATCGGCAC
>JBEAYO010000084.1:0-10145 GCA_041159285.1 Bacteroidota bacterium
CCAGCGCATTGTGCAGGAAAGGGCTTTGAAACCCATACAGACGATCGGCGATTTTCTCCGCGCCATTGAACCCCTCGTCAGGGGTAGCCGGAGCCGCTACCTTGCCCAGGTCTTCCAGGCCCTGCGCATCGAGGTGAACGATGAGATGGGTGCCTTGCAGGCTCTCCTGGAGTCCAGCCTCGAACTGCTGAGGCCGGGCGGCAGGCTGGTGGTGATTGCCTATCACTCGATAGAGGACCGGCTGGTGAAAAACTTTTTGAAGTCCGGAAGCGCGTCCGGGGAAATGTCCCGGGATTTTTACGGCAATATTGAAAGGCCCTTCGACCTGGTCAGCAAGGGTGTGATTACCCCTTCTTCCGCCGAAATTGAGCGGAACCCCAGGGCTCGCAGCGCGAAGATGAGAGTAGGAGAGCGCAGGGCGGACTGAAGGCAGGCAAGTTGGACAGCAATGATTACCGCGACGCCCGGTGCCCCGGCGGCCGAGGGATAAAAGACATAAAACCCCGACTTTTGAGACAAACGACTTAGAATTTTAGCGCAAGTTAGATGGCAGCACAAAAAAAATCAATCGGGAGCTATTTGGAGATCGGAAGCATAGGCGCTTCCCTGATTCTCAAGAACTTACCCTACGTCCTGTTCCTGAGCTTTCTCGCCATCGTTTACATTGCCAATGCACACTATGCAGAAAAACAAATCAGGCAAATACAAACCCTACAGCAAGAAGTCAAAGACTTAAAAAGAGAATACAATTCGCTGAAATCTGAAATCATGTTCAAAAGCCGGCTTTCCGAAGTCGGCGACGATGTGGAATCGCTGGGGCTTTACAAGACCGGCGGGAATGTGAAGCGGATTGTAGTACCTGACTGAAAAGACAAAAAAAGCTGTTGCCATGACAGCGAAGGCAAGCGGCAGTCCGACTGCCCTCGCATTCGCAGCCATGGTGAACGGCCGGCATGGATATGGCTTTCAACGTAAAAAACGAAGTTCTCATCCGGGTGTACATTGTGCTGGCCGCCATCGTGGTGGTGGCTGTCGCCATTGCTGCCAAAACAGTGAGAATCAGTATCATTGAAGGAGAAAAATGGCGCCAGAAAGGAGAGGCGCTATACATCAAGGAAGTGCCCATGGAAGCCGAGCGCGGCAACATCCTCACCGAGGATGGCAGCATGATGGCTACTTCCATCCCGTTCTTTGACATTGCATTTGATCCCAATTCTTCAGCCATCGACACTGCCGACTGGAACCAAAGCCTCGACAGCCTGGCCTGGTGCCTGTCCACCTATGTCAATCCGGAATATACGCCGGGCGGCATGCGGGACTACCTGATGCGCCAGAAGCAGGAGGGGAAGCGCTACGTCATCATTAAAAAGGATGCCACCATCACGCAAAAGGAGCGCATCGCCTCTTTCCCGTTGTTCAGGCTGGGCCAGTTCAGGGGTGGACTTATCATCACCCAGAAATACAACCGCGAGTTTCCCTTCGGCATGCTGGCGCGCAGGACCATCGGCTATGTCAGCGGCGATTCCATCAAAGTGGGATTGGAAGGTGCCTTTGACAGTGAACTGCGCGGCGAAGCCGGCACGCAGCTGATGTACAAAGTGGGCGGCGGCATGTGGATTCCGCTGGAGAACCTCGCCAAGATACAGCCGAAGGCCGGCTACGACCTCGTCACCACCCTGGATGTCAACCTCCAGGAGATCACGGAGGGCGCCCTGGCCAAGGCGATGGTCCGCCACCAGGCGGAGTTCGGAACGGCCATCCTCATGGATGTGAAAACCGGGGCTGTCAAAGCCATGGCCAATCTCGGCTGGACCAAGCAGGGCAAGCTGATGGAGACCTTCAACTATGCCGTTGGCTCGGCCACGGAACCAGGCTCTACCTTCAAGCTGGCCTCCATCCTGGCACTGTTGGAAGACGACTATGTGGACCTGGACGACAGCGTGGACCTGGAGCAGGGCCGCACCCTCTATTTCGATGCTGAAATGCAGGATGCCTACCCTCACACGTTGAACAAGGTGCCTGTGATGCAGGCCTTCGGAATGTCCTCCAACGTCGGCATCTCCCGCCTGGTGCAGCGCTACTACGGCGAGCGCAACAATGCAGACCGCTTTGTCGAACACCTGCGGGATTTCTTTCTCGACGTCCCCACTGAGGTGGGCATCAACGGGGAGGCCTTGCCCTTCTTCAAGCGAGCCTACAATGCGGAGGACAACTGGAGCGGAACCACGCTGCCCTGGATGGCCACCGGCTATGAGCTGACGCTGACTCCCCTTCAGCTGCTGGCATTTTACAACGCAGTGGCCAACGACGGGGTGTATGTCAAGCCCTACTTGATGAAGGAAATTCAGCAGTACGGCGAAACGAAGAAAAAATTCCCGGTGACGGAAGTCAAGGGGAGAATTGCCTCCAAGCAAGCCATCCGGAAAGCGCGCCTGTTGCTGGAAAGCGTGGTGGACAGCAGCTGGGGCACGGCCTACCTCTTGCGGGCTCCGAATTACCGGTTTGCCGGCAAAACCGGCACGGCTCAGCTTGGCTACCAGCGGTTGGAGAACATGACGAAGATAAAAGGTTACCAGGCCTCCTTTGCAGGCTATTTCCCGGCTGAGAATCCGGTTTATTCCTGCATAGTGCTGATCAGCCAGCCAAAAGTGGCTGGATACTTTGGCGGCCAGGTTGCGCTTCCCGTCTTTCGGGAGATTGCGGACAAGGCCATTGCCACGCGCCTGGAACTGTACCCGGTTGCAAATGCCGGCGATGAGAAACCTGCATCCGACAGCAGGCTGCTGCCCAGCTATGATGCCGGTCACCTCGCGGACCTCAAAAAAGTACTCAAAGAACTTGATATTGACTATCACAACCGGACTGATGATGCAGACTGGGCCATCCTCAAAGCCGCAGCACCGGATTCCCTGAAGTTGATGAAGCGGGTTACCGCCGATCGCCTTGTCCCCAATGTGGTGGGAATGGGCTTGCGGGATGCGCTTTATCTGCTCGAAAACCGGGGACTCCGCGTCAGGGTGAACGGTGGCTACGGAAAGGTGGTCAGGCAGTCAGTCAGACCAGGAACGCGCGCGGCAAGGCAGGTTGTCTATCTGCAACTCGGCTGAGATACCTCAGCCCCGACGAAGAAACCAAATGATGTTTTACATTCTTTGACACCAAAACTTGCATAAGGCGGCTGGCTGCTGCTTTGTTTGAAAGTGCAGCCAGTCCGTTTTTCAGAAAAGAGCGCCGACGGACCTGAGACTATCTCAAAAGCCCCGGCGCACTATTGAAATTTGATTCCCAGGTGCCAACTGGCCCCCGGAAAGGATGTTCGGCGGGCCGCAGGCCCGCCGAACACCTCCTTGAGGCTGTCTCAAAAGACTGGGGTTGTGCAAAAAGCCCCCTGGGCGCAGTGCCACTCTTTGAAAAGGGCGCGGGGCGCAGCCCCGCGCCCTTTCCGGAAGCCGTGCGACAAAAAACTCAGATTTTTCAGCAGTCGCAACTTGAAGTAAAAAAATAAGCAGCGTGAAGACACTAGGTTCCATCTTGGAAAGCATAGACGTTCGGAAAGTCCATGGTCCCCTGGATGTTTCCATTGACAATATCACGCTCGACAGCCGCAAGGTGGGCCCCGGGTCGCTTTTTGCAGCCATCCGCGGCACCCGCTCTGACGGGCATGCGTTCATTGGCAAGGCCCCCGAAAGCGGGGCTGCTGCCATACTATGTGAAAGCCTGCCCCTGGAATTAAAGCCGGGGGTTGCCTATGTGGAAGTGCCAGACAGCTCAGAGGCATTCGGTTGGCTGGCTTCCAATTTTTTTGACAACCCCTCCGGCCGCCTCCGGCTGGTGGGAGTCACAGGGACCAATGGGAAGACAACCACTGCCACCCTGTTGTACGAACTGTTTTTGTCGCTGGGCTATAAAGTTGGCCTGATCTCGACAATTGAAAATAAGGTGAACAAACGCAGCATCCCCTCCACCCACACCACACCAGACGCAGGAGCCATCAATTTACTGATACGACAAATGGTGGAGGCCGGCTGCGATTACGCCTTTATGGAAGTCAGCTCTCATGCTGTCGTTCAGAGGCGTATCGCAGGACTTAATTTTGCCGGGGGTGTTTTTACCAATATCACGCACGAACACCTGGATTATCACAAGACGTTCCAGGCCTACATCGAGGCCAAAAAGATGTTCTTTGACAAACTGCCAGCTTCGGCTTTCGCCCTTGTCAACGGCGATGATAAACGCGGAACGGTCATGTTGCAAAACACGGCTGCCCGCACGTTTACCTTCGCCCTGCACAAGCCGGCGGATTTCAAGGCGAAAATCCTCGAAAACTCGCTGTCGGGCCTCCACCTGGAGCTCGACGGCGCTGAGTTTCACGCCCGCCTCATCGGCGAATTCAATGCCTACAACCTCCTGGGCGTCTATGCCGCAGCCACGCTGCTCGGCCAGGACAAGGCGGAGGTGTTGCGGGCGCTGAGCGCCCTGAAGGCAGCCGAGGGACGCTTTGAGTACACGGTGGCCAGTCAGCGCGATGTGACGGCGATTGTGGATTACGCCCATACGCCGGACGCGTTGGAAAAGGTGCTCTCCACCATCCACCGGCTGCGCAAGGGCGGAGGCAGGATCCTGACTGTGGTGGGCTGTGGCGGCGACCGCGACCGCACCAAGCGGCCGCTCATGGCCAAAGTGGCCTGCGATTACAGCGACCAGGTCATTCTGACCAGCGACAATCCGCGCACGGAGGACCCCGAGGCCATCATCCGCGAGATGGAGGCGGGAGTGCCGCCTTATGCGCTGCAAAAGCGGCTTTCCATCGTGAACCGCCGGGAGGCCATCCGGGCTGCCTGCCAGATGGCCCAGCCGGGCGACGTCATCCTCGTCGCCGGAAAAGGCCACGAGAAGTACCAGGAGATCCAGGGCGTGAAGCATCCTTTTGACGACATGGAGATCCTCAGGGAAACGCTGCAGGTGGAGTCCTGACCAACTCCGCTCATCGCGTGCTGCGTTGGACGACTCCGGGCAGTCATTGGTCCCCGGGTATGTTAAATCACCGCGTCGGGATGCCCTTTTTTGGGCAGGAGGTCTTAACTTTCGCCTTCATTAGGCAAAAGGCCGGCAGCGGGAAGGCCCCGGCCTCGAGTCAGCAAACAGGAACAAACAAAGCGCATGTTGTACGAATTATTTAAATGGTTGGATTTAAGATACGATTTGCCGGGAGCCGGCCTCTGGAACTACCTGTCTTTCCGGGCAGGAGCCGGCATGATGCTCTCCCTGATCATCAGCATGGTATTCGGAAAATCCATCATCGGCTTTTTGAGAAGGCTTCAAATTGGAGAGGATATAAGGGATCTGGGCCTGCAGGGCCAGATGCAGAAGAAGGGGACACCCACCATGGGGGGCGTCATCATCGTGATGGGAATCATTATCCCCGTCCTGCTGGTGGCCGACCTCCAGAACATGTACGTGCTGCTGCTGCTGCTGGTGACCAGCTGGATGATGACCATAGGGTTCATCGATGATTATATCAAGGTCTTCAAAAAGAACAAAGAGGGCCTCAGCAGCAAGTCGAAAATAATAGGCCAGGTGGGCTGCGGTTTGATTGTCGCCATGGTGATGATGAGCAGCGACGACATCGTCGTTCGCCAGGATGCAGAGCAGGCGGAAGCCATGGGCTACGAGGTCATTGGCAGGCCCTACCTGGTGGAAGATGGCAAGGGAGACGTGGTGGAGGTGGTAAACACCAAGGCGCTGGTTTCCAATCTGCCGTTCTTCAAGGACAACCTGATGGACTACGCCAGTTTGCTGCCGCTCGAAAGGGAGCAGGCCATCAAGTACAGCTGGCTCATTTTCATACCGCTGGTCATCTTCGTAATAACGGCGGTGAGCAATGCGGCGAATCTGACCGACGGGTTGGATGGCCTGGCCACCGGGGTGAGCAGCATCGCAGCCACTACGCTGGGGATTTTTGCCTACGTGAGCGGCAACGTCATCCTGTCGGGCTACCTGAGCGTACTGTACCTGCCGGGTGCCGGCGAGATATTTGTCTTCACTGCCTGCTTCCTGGGCGCCTGCACCGGTTTTTTATGGTATAATGCCTACCCGGCGCAAGTGTTCATGGGAGATACCGGCAGTCTGACGCTGGGAGGCATCATTGCTACCCTGGCCTTGCTGCTGCGCAAGGAGTGGCTGCTGCCGGTGCTGTGCGGCATCTTCCTGGTGGAGAATCTCTCGGTCATAGTGCAGGTGGCCTACTTCAAGTACACCAAGCGCAAGTACGGGGAGGGAAGGCGGATCCTGCTGATGTCGCCCCTGCATCACCACTACCAAAAGCTGGGGATGCCGGAAGCGAAGATCGTCACGCGCTTTTGGATCGTCAGCATCCTGTTGGCAGTGGTGACCATTTTGACCCTGAAGGTTAGATGAATCCGGTGCCTTAGGTAACTGTTTAGCATCTGCAAGAGGTGCTAAAAAGTCACTGTCCGAGTGGGCCACCGTTTATTGATAAACAGCATAAATGAACAAACGAGATGAAGATCGCCATCCTTGGAGCCGGAGAGAGTGGGGTAGGAGCCGCCCTGTTGGCCAGGAACAAAGGCCATGAAGTATTCGTGTCGGATGGCGGCGCGATACAGGAGCAGTACAAGCATATTTTGAGAGATAAAGGCATTCCATACGAGGAAGGCAAACACACATGGACAGAACTTCTTGAATCAGATGAAATTATCAAGAGCCCTGGAATACCCGACCAATCTCCTCTCATCCAACAACTGTTGAGCCAGGGGAAGCAGATAATTTCAGAAATTGAATTCGCTGGCCGTTACACCGATGCCAGGCTCATTGGCATTACGGGAAGCAACGGCAAGACGACGACTACCAGGCTGACCTTTCACCTGTTTAAAACGGCAGGCCTGAATGCGGCGCTGGGAGGTAACGTCGGCTACAGTTTTGCCCGCAATATCACAGAACAGAGTTACGACTACCATGTGCTGGAGCTGAGCAGTTTTCAGCTGGACGGCATTGTGGATTTCAGGCCGGATGTAGCCATTTTGCTCAATATCACGCCAGACCACCTGGACCGGTATGAGTACAAGATGGACAATTACATCCGCTCGAAATTCCGCATTGCCATGAATCAGCGCCCGGAGGATTTGCTGATCCTCAACGGGGGCGACGCCAATATCCAGGCTTATCTTCAGTCTCATGCGCTCAGGCCCCGGTTGATCCAGGTCCCTGGCCGCTACGACAGCACAGAGGTTTTGAACGTGCCAGGCCCCTGGTGGGATGGCCGTCCCGGAGTTTTTGACATGAGGTCCTGCGCATTGAAAGGGCAGCACAACTTTTTCAATGCGGCCTGTGCCATCCATGCGGCCAAGGCGGTTGGCATTGAGGACGCGGCGATACAGGAGGGATTGAACAGCTTTGTCAACGACCCGCACCGACTGGAGCTTTTCGCCACCGCCGGCGGCGTGCAGTACATCAACGACAGCAAGGCCACGAATGTGGACAGCGTCTATTATGCCCTGCAGGCCATGGAGAAGCCGGTTGTCTGGATTGCAGGCGGCACGGACAAGGGGAATGACTACACGCCGTTGTTGCCGCTGGTGGCGGATAAAGTGAAGGCACTGGTCTGCCTGGGTGTTGACAACAGCAAGCTGCTCAAGGTGTTCTCCCCGATGCTGAGCGACATAGCGGAGGCCCGCAGTGCTGTGCAGGCGGCGGAATTGGCTGCCGGCTTTGCCGCTCCCGGCGACGTGGTGTTGTTGAGCCCGGCCTGTGCCAGCTTTGATTTGTTTAAAAATTACATGGACCGGGGCGACCAGTTCAAAGCCGCAGTCCTGAAATTGTTGAAATAGATTAACGATCAATTGTAGAGAAAAAGTAACTGTTTAGCATCCCTTGCAGATGCCGCCGGCCTCCCTGAAGCGGGGTTGTGTAAAAAGTCGCCTGTGCGCAGTGCCTTTCTTTGAAAAGGGCGCGGGGCGGGCCAAAGGCCCGCCGAGCGCCCTTCCCGAGGGCCAAGCGGCCCAGGCGGAACAAGCCGGATGGGCTTTTTACACAACCCCTGGCCGCCCTGCCCGGAAAGCATGCAATATTTACAAGGGGTGCTATACGGTTACAAGAAAAAAACGCTTAGGATGAATTTTGGAGCCAGAATATATGCAGAGTTGAGAGGCGACCGTGTCATTTGGATGATACTGGCCCTGCTCTCCATATTCTCCATACTGGCCGTTTACAGCAGCACCGGCACCATCGCCTACAAGCTCAGCGGCGGCAACACCACCGGCTACCTGTTCAAGCACATCTTCATCCTTGGTTTCGGCCTTTTCCTGGCCTACCTGGCGTATTTAACCCCTTACATGCGCTTCATGAAACTGGCACCCTGGCTGTGGCTGATCGCCTTCTGCCTGCTGGTTTACACCCTGCTCTTCGGCGTGGAAATCAACTACGCCAGGCGCTGGATCAGAATACCATTCATCGGGCTAACCTTTCAGACCTCGGACTTCGCCAAACTGGCCCTGATCCTGGTGGTGTCCCGCGAGATAACCAGGCATAAAGACTACATCAAGGATTTCAGCAAAGCCTTTATGCCCATCATCATGCCCATCATCATCATGTGCGGGCTGATAGCCCCGGCCGACCTTAGCACGGCGCTGGTGCTGTTCGTCACCTGCTTCACCATGATGTTCATCGGAAGGGTGGATATAAAATACCTGCTGCTCCTGGTCCTGCTTTGGGTGGTCCTGTTCGCCGCCCTCATCGTGTTGTGGAAGTTCGCACCGGAAGTGGTGCGGGTGGACACCTGGACCACCAGGATTTCAGAGTTCTTGACCGACCGAGATGGCGGCAGCTTTCAGAACCAGCAGGCAAAGATCGCAATAGCTAATGGTGAGATATTCGGAAGGGGGCCAGGCAACAGTATTCAACGGAACTACCTGCCTACCCCCTATGCCGACTTCATCTACGCCGTTTTTTGTGAAGAATACGGACTGATTGGCTCCTTTTTGCTGCTGGGGCTCTATGTCCTGCTCTTTTTCAGGGTTACCCGCCTGGTGACCATCAGTGAAAAATCCTTTGGCGCCATGGTGGCAATCGGCCTTTCGCTGAACATCGTCATCCAGGCATTGGCCAACATGGCCATCGCCGTGCACCTGGTTCCCGTAGGCGGACTAACCCTGCCCATGGTGAGTTGGGGGGGCACCTCCGTGCTGTTCTCCTGCCTGTTCTTCGGCATCATCCTCAGCGTTAGCCGCTACATTGAGGAGATGACCGACAGGCAACAGGCCGCAGCTGCCGCTAATGGAAATCCTGGCCCCGGCGTGCAGCCCGGAGCTCCTCCAACCGCGGCAGGACCCTTGAAACCCTTTTAACGCCTGGAAAATGAGCTCAAACATGAAGATCATTATTTCCGGCGGCGGGACAGGCGGGCATGTGTTTCCGGCGATAGCCATCGCGGATGCCATCCGCAGGTTACGCCCCCAGGCCGACATCCTCTTCGTGGGAGCAAAGGGAAAGCTGGAGATGGAAAAAGTCCCGAAGGCGGGTTACCGCATCGAGGGGCTCTGGATCAGCGGCTTTCAGCGTTCTTTGACATGGAAAAACCTGCTTTTTCCGGTAAAACTCCTCCACAGCTGGTGGAAAGCCCGCCAAATCGTGCGCCGCTTCCGCCCCGATGTGGCAGTTGGCGTGGGAGGTTATGCCTCAGGCCCCCTGCTCAATGCGGCTGGGGCGCTTGGCATCCCCACCGTGCTGCAGGAGCAGAATTCGTACCCCGGAGTCACCAATAAGCTGCTGGCAAAAAAAGCAGCGAAGATCTGCGTGGCTTACGAGGGACTGGAGCAGTTCTTTCCCGCGGAGAAAATCCTGCTCACCGGCAATCCGGTGAGAGCCGATTTGTTCGCAGGCCTCGGGGAGAAGCGGCAGGAGGCTCTTTCCTACTTCGGGCTGCAACCCGGCAAAGCCACGATCTTCATCTTCGGCGGCAGCCTTGGAGCAAGGAGCCTCAATGAGGCCATGCAGTCCGGCGAGCAATTGCTGCGCTCTCATCCGGACATCCAGGTCCTGTGGCAGTGCGGGAGGTTTTACCACGAGCAGTTCAGTCAGTGTGGAACGGCCGTGCTGCCGACGGTGAAAGTGCTGTCATTCATTGACCG
>JBEAYO010000085.1:0-10069 GCA_041159285.1 Bacteroidota bacterium
GAAGACGCGCTCCTGCATAATCCGGGAGGCCCTGAGCTGATCTCTCCTTACGATGAGATGCACCTTTGGGCAAAGCTTGGCGAGATAAGTGGCCTCCTCAGCCGCTGTGTCGCCACCGCCTACTACAGCCACTTCTTTGCCGCGGAAAAAGAAGCCGTCGCAAACAGCACAAGCGCTGACGCCGTTGTTCAGAAACTGCTTTTCAGAGGGAAGTCCCAGGTATTTTGCGCTGGCACCAGTGGCAATGATGACCGTGTAGGCCTTGAGCGTTTCACCGCTGTCAGTCCGGACCAGGTGGTATTTCTCCCCGGTTGTGAAGTTTACCTCGGCGATCAATTCATAGCGAATGTCAGTCCCGAACCGCTCGGCCTGCTCCCTGAATTCCTCCATCATTTCAGGTCCGCCAATTCCCTTGGGATACCCGGGGAAATTTTCAACGTCAGTGGTGGTGATTAATTGACCACCCGGTTCAGGGCCGGTGAAGAGAATGGGATGCATGTTGGCGCGGGCGGCATACACTGCAGCGGTGTAGCCGGCAGGTCCTGATCCAATGATAATGCATTTGTGGATTGATTCACTCATAATCAAATGGTTGTGCTGGTTTTGAGCCGGATTCCATCGCTTCCCCCTCTTGGATTGCTGAAATTCTCCGGCGACTTAAAAATGAACATCTGATAAAGTTCTTTAACCGAAAAAAGGTTGGTGAGTTGAGTCACACAGCCTTGAAAACTTGAATTTATTTGGCATGGGTAGCCATATAATCCAGGGTCAGCCGGGTTAGCGCCTTGATGCCGGTTGGAAAGCCGCTTTCATCAATGAAGAAATCGGGCGTGTGGTGCGAGGCTGCGCTGAGACTATCCTTTCCCTTGGGAAGGCCTCCAAGGAAAAAGAACAACCCTGGCACCTGGCGGGCATAGAACGAAAAGTCCTCTGAACCGGTGATGGGCCTGCTGACCAGAACGTTGTCTTCTCCTGCTGCCGCAAATAGGCTGGGCAGCATCTCAGCTGTGAGTTCCGGATTGTTGTAAGTGACCGGATATCCGATTTCTATGTTGACCTCAGCCGTGGCTCCCTGGCTTTCAGCGATGCTGGTGGCTGTGCGGCGGATGCGCTCGTGAATTTCGCGCTGCATGGCGGTGTCGAGTGTCCTGATGGTGCCAATCAGTTCAGCTTCCTCCGGGATGATGTTGTTCCTGACGCCTGAAGTGAATTTTCCGACTGAAATGACTGCCGGTTGGTCTGTCAGGTCGATCTGGCGGGAAACGATGGTTTGAAGTCCCAGCACGATCTGTGAGGCAGTGACGATGGGGTCCACGCCGGACCATGGCCTGGAGCCATGCGCCTGCTTACCCTTGACCTTGATATTGAACTTGTCGCCCGCTGCCATGAGACCGCCGGGGCGATAGCGGATTTTGCCGACTTCCAGGTCGGAACTGACGTGGAGGCCGAACACCACCTCAGGCCGCGGGTTCTCAAACAATCCCTCCTTGAGCATCAGCTCCGCGCCTCCCTGCTCGCCTGGAGGCGCACCTTCCTCCGCCGGCTGGAAAATGAACAGAACGGTTCCCTTGAGGTCTTTTTTCATGCCGCTGAGGATCTCCGCCACGCCCATCAGGATGGCCGTGTGGGCATCGTGGCCGCAGGCATGCATGACACCCACTTGCTGACCCAGGTATGTGGACTGCTCCTTTGAGGCAAAGGGCAGGGGTACCCGCTCTGTCACCGGAAGCGCGTCCATGTCGGCGCGCAGCGCGACCACCGGGCCTGGCTTGCCACCTTTCAGCACGCCAGCCACGCCGGTGTGCGCAATGCCGGATCTAACCTCAAGGCCCAGGCTTTTCAGGTGTTTGGCGACTATTTCCGCTGTCCGGAATTCGCGGTTGGAGAGTTCCGGGAATTGATGGAAGTCCCTTCTCCAGGCAATTACTTTTTCTTCCACGCTCTTGCTGAGCACATCCAGATCTGCCTTGGGCTGGCTGAAGGCTGCAGGGTGAAATCCGACGATTATCCCGAGTACAACCAGAATATTGCGGGCAGGGCGTAGCAATGTGTATTTTTTGTGATGCATGATGCTTTAATTTGCTGATTTTAATAGGAAACTGCTGCAATAGGGAACTTGTCACAAAGAAACGGCATGAAAAAACCTGAAAACTGTAATTCCAGCCATTTTTTTATCAAAAAGAGCAGGCCAACCATCAACCAAATCAGGCGCTTTTCATAAGTTTGCGCACTTTGTTTAAAAAATACACTAAGTCATGCAAAACTCAATTGTAATTCTTTGTGCAGGAGGCCCGGCACCGGGCATCAATACGGTTATCAGCACCATCGCCAAAGTTTTTCTGAAGGACGGCTACCGCGTGCTTGGCATCCACGACGGATACAAAAACCTTTTCAACGGCAATGCCGACATCGTGGAGTTCGACTTCCACCTGGCTGACCAAATCTTCCCGCGCGGCGGGTCAACCCTCCGGATGAGCCGCCACAAGCCGAAGGACCACGAATTTTCTGCAAAGTTCTTCATGGACAACAACGTCAAACTTCTGGTGACCATTGGTGGCGACGACACTGCCTCCACCAGCAACCGCCTGGCCAAGTGGCTGGCAACCCAGAACATCAGCATCCAGAACATCCACGTTCCCAAGACGATTGACAACGACCTGCCCCTCCCCGACATGATGCCTACTTTCGGATTCAATTCTGCCAAAGACGAAGGCGTGCGCATCGGTAATACAATCTACGAAGACTCTCGCACCAGCAAAACCTGGTATATCATCGCCTCCATGGGCCGCTCCGCCGGACACCTGGCATTTGAAATAGCCGCCAGCTGCCACTTTCCGGTCATCATCATCCCGGAGATGTTCAACAACACGAAGATCACCCTGGAGAAAATCGTGAACCTCATCGTCTCCTCCATGGTCAAACGTAAAATCAATAATATCGAACACGGCGTCGCCATGGTCAGCGAAGGCATCTTCCATATTTTGGATGACGAGGAGATCATGAACTCCGGCATCAGCTTAACTTATGATGCCCACGGGCACCCGGAGCTGGGCAATGTCAGCAAAGCTCATATCATCAACGTGCTCGTACAGCGCAAACTCAAGGAACTGGGCGTGGACATTAAAAGCCGCCCTGTCGAAATGGGCTACGAATTGCGCTGCTGCCGCCCGGTTGCTTTTGATCTCACGCTCTGCACACTGCTCGGCATGGGCGTGAAGAAACTCTATCAACACGGTATGCGCGGCTGCATCGTCTCCATCAACAGGGATGGTGACGTGGTGCCTTTGTTCCTGCAGGACATTGAAGATGAAAGCGGTAAGATTCCGCCGAGGCTTGTCAATATCAACACGGAATTTTCCAGATTGATATTCAGCGACTTGCACGTGTTAAACGAGATGGACTACGACAAGGCCAGTGAATACCTCGCCAAGCCGGAAGAATTTGATTTCTACAAATTGCTGAACTGGAAGTTTGAGCCATCCAGGATGCTGCGGCCCGCGGATAACTGAAAAACACAGACTGTCTGAGAAGACCACCGGTGGTTCACCAACTTAAGGTGGATTAAATTAACTGATTCTGGTCACAGTCACCTTCTTTGAGAAAGGGCGCAGGGTTGAACCCCGCGCCCTTATTTTTTTCCTCGCGCCGATGCTGTCTGAGAATCGCCTCCGCAGCGCTGTTCATCACAATCCCTTCTTCAACCCGTCACCTCCTCCTGCCATCCTGGATACCCTTTCTGTAAGGGATATTGATGAAGTCAAGCTTGCCAGGCTTCACCCTGATGTAAAAACTATATGTGCTGAAATAGGGCTGCCAGCTCACACCCATCTCCCAGCAATGCAGGTCCCTGGAAAAACTAAAGTCGGGATAGGTGATTCGCCTGGAAGTGAAATCATAGCCAAAATTGCCCACGGTGATGTACCAGTTCTGCGTCAGCTTGATGGTACCCTGAGATGCAATGGAATGGGTTGAAATGGTGATGGTATCCTTCTGTGCCTTTGTGTCATAGCGCTGCTGAACCGTGAAATTGTGGCTGATGCTGAAGTTTTCAAGCAAGCTAAGAAAATCCTCCTGTGCAGGTTCACTTCCGCCCGCTGACTGGTCCTCACCGCTGGGGCGATTGGCCACTTGCTGGTCCGTGTTGACCCCGTTGATCAGGTCTCGCAGCCTGGCCACCGTGATATTGGTGGTGATGGTGGAGTTCCAGCCGGCCAGGCGCAACAGTTTGCCATGGGTATCCAGGTAAAACTGGTTGATCCGGGCGCCCGACTTGCGGTTGATATCGTAAGGGTCCAGCACGACTGAGAAACGGAAAGAAGAGATGCCGTTGAAAAGATTGGTGTTTCCGCCAATATTCACCTGACTCCAGTTGAGGGAATCGGCGGCAAAGTTGTAGTTGCCGGCTACGTTGATGCCATTGAAGAGCTTAATGTTTTTGAGGGTGGAATCCCGCTTGGAGAAGATTTTGGCCTCAAACAAGTTTCCGAAACCGTAACTGAGGTTCATTTGTCGCCCGGAGGAAGAGGGGGTTCCAAAGCCAGAGAGCCTGTTGTTCTCGAATATGTTGTATCGTATCAACTCATCCGAACTCAGGTCCTTTCTGACTGTTTTGAAGTATCCCCAGTCGGGATTCGTATAGTCCGGCGAAAAATTAAATCCGAAGGTAGGTGTGATCACGTGGCGAAGCCCGCGCAGCGTGCCGCGCTTGAACAGCAAGGTGCCAAAGACTTTGGTGCTCATGCTGATGCCGGCATTGTATTCCCTGAATGGCTTGAAACCCACGTTTTCAATGTCAACCACTTTGCCGTTTTGCAGCGTGTCGTAGGTTATCTGCGTCTCTCCATCAGGGCTTACCACGATGTTCGTATCTATTATTATCGTGGAGTCGAGTTCCTTTTCCAGTGATTTGAAATACCACACCTCCTTATAGTTGGCGGAGGGCGAAAAGGTGAAATATTTCAGCAGGGTGAAACTGGTGGACGCGTTCACATTGTGCCGGGCGCCAAACTTTGCATCCTCCAGGGTCTGACGGGTAAACAAGGTGGAGTCCTTGGCAGTGAACTGATTCCTGAATTCAGAGGTATAGCGCATCTGTACGCGCTCATACCACCGCTCTCCACCCGTCTTCACCTTGCGCTTGAAGGGAAATAGGTTCTGCGTTTGGAAATTGAAGGTCGGAAAGCTGATGTTTACATCCCGGGTGCTGGTGTTCTGGGAGTGATTGAAGCTGAGGCTGAAATCGAAGGGCTGGTCAAAGCGCTGCCTGAAACTCATGTTGGAATTCAGTGAGTTTTGGAAGCGGGAAGCCGCATCGGTCTGGTTGCTGCGCTGGTAATCGCTGGTCTGCAGATTGATGCTGCCTCCAAAGGTTCGGTAGGGATGAGCCTTGGTATCCTGGTTGTGAGACCAGTTGACGATGAAAGAGGGCTTGAAGTTCGGCATACCGTTCACCTCTGTTCTAAGATAAGCCATGCTGACATTCGCCGAGCCAGAGTATTTGTAGCGCTGCCGGTAATTGGACCTGGCATGGACGCGGAATGTTCCTTTCAGGTAAACATCCCCGGTCAGGCTGAGGTCCCAGTGCTCTCCCATGGGGAAGTACCAGCCCATGTTTTCCAGTCCAAAGCCCCAGGCCTCGGAATATTCGTAGTTTTGCGGGAAAATCAGTCCTGTGCGCTTGCCGGTCTTCAGGGGAAAGAAGCCAAAGGGAAACCAGAGTGGGGTAGGGACGTCCCCGATGACCAGGTTGCAAGGGCCCACCACTGCCACCTTGTCCTGAACAATCTTTTGCTTGCTGCTCCGGATGCCGAAGTGTGGGTGCTCCAGTTCACAGGTTGAGAAAATCGCGTTTTTGTTGTAGATGATGTTTGGCTTGGTGGAATCTTGTCCGGCGCCGATGAACTTGCCTTTTTCTCCCACCACGTTCAGTCCCTGCTGCATGGATTGCGCGTTGGAGTACACTCCCTTGTAGGTCTTGAAATTATACTTGATGTTGGCAGCCGTGAAATTCTGCTCCCCCTGCACGAAGGAAGGCTTCCCGATCAACTGGTTGAGGGCCTGCCTGCCGCTGGCCTCCATGAGGTTGTCCTTCCAGTTGATTTGAATGTAAGCAGCCTTGATAGTCATTTCCTGGTAGAGCACCTGCGCCTCCTCGTACATGTGTATTTTTTTGTTCCTGATGTCGAAGTACATGGAGTCCTTGCTTTGGTAATCCACCTGTTCATCCAGCGCATCAGGTGAAATCTTGACACTGTCCCAGTTGATGTCAGCGTTCTGGGGCACCTGGAGGCTATCGGAGCTGGCGGCGGGGGATGCGCTGCCAATGCCGGCCTCTGGTATGCGCTGACCCAGCAGATTCCAGGCAGAAAGTAGGTACAAAGATAGAAGTATGTGTAACTTTGTGCGCAATTGTGGATTGAAGTTTGATATTGCAAACGAGGTTTAGCAAGGTGTTCACGGAAGGTTGAATTTTCAACGCCATGCAATCAATCACGGATACCCTGCGTTTCATCAGCAACTCACTTACGCCATGAAAGGTAAAACCTTCCTGATAACGCTGTTTGCCTTTGTTTATGTGCCAGAAAGCCCCGCAATTAACACTTGCGCCTTTCCGGAGGGCAAAATTACCAAAGCCTGCGAAATTGACGCACCTCATGGCCATGTAATCTTTGATTCTCTTTCACTTCCACTTTCCCGCGAGCTGAAAATATCCCTTTCTGGCAGCCACGGCATTAAAACGGTCGTCATCGACCCTGGTCACGGGGGCCATGATTCGGGATGCCTTGGGGCGAATTCCAAGGAAAAACACCTCGCCCTCTCCATCGGCAACTTCCTGGCGCAAATCCTTCGCCAGAACTATCCGGAACTGGAGGTCATCATGACCAGGTCCACGGATGTCTTCATCCCCCTGCATGAACGGGCTGCCATTGCCACCAGGGCCAAAGCCGACCTCTTCATCTCCATCCACTGCAACTTCATCCCGAAGGCCGACCACGTCCACGGGACGGAAACCTACGTGCTTGGGCTCCACGCCACAGAGGCCAACCTGGAAGTGGCCAAACGGGAAAACGCCGCGATCCTCCTGGAAGACAACTATCAGGAAACCTACGGCTACGACCCTAATTCACCGGAGGCCCATATCGTCATGTCCATGTTCCAAAACGCCTTTCTCGAAAAAAGCATTGAGTTCGCTGAAAAAGTGCAAAAACAGGCCAACAAACATACTGAGAGAAAGGATCGGGGCGTCAAGCAGGCCGGCTTTCTCGTGCTTCGCCACGCCACCATGCCCAGCGTGCTGGTCGAGACTGGCTACCTGAGCAATCGGGGCGACGAGGCCTACCTGAGAACGGAAAAAGGGCAGCGAGCCATGGCCAACGCACTGCTGGATGCTTTCGCAGACTATAAAAGCGAGGTCGAGGGTATGGAAAGGCCCTCCTTGACTTTGCTGGACATCCACCAGCGCGGCGATGCCGGAACGGCGCCTCCTGATGCCCTGGCGGCAGCCTCAGCAGAGGAAAAACCAAAGGTTCGAAAGGTAAGTGCCGACTCCGGCAGCGAGGAGATACCCCTGATTCCCAACCATAAAAGTGAAGGCGACACTCCACCTGCAGAAAAAACTAACTTGTCGCCTGTTAAAGAAATCAAAATAATAACCACCTCGCCGGAAATCAACCCCGGACAGAAAAAAGAGCATCCGGCCAGTGAAAATGCTGATATTCAATATCGTGTGCAACTGGCAGCCTCTCGGGAGCCCATCGCGACAAATGCTGGGAAGTGGACAAATGTCGATTATTTGATCGAAGTTATCCAGGAAGATAACTATTATAAGTATCAGGTTTGTAACTTCGCCTCGCCGGACCAGGCAAAATCTGCCTTGAGCAAAATCCGGTCGCTCGGATTCCCTGACGCCTTCATGGTTGCCTATTGCAACGGAAAGCGCGTCAAATGAAATTTACAAGTTCCTATTTTATGCGCAAGGAGACAAAAATTGCAATTTTTTCCATCATTACCATAGCGCTGGCCATCTGGGGTTATAAATACTTGCTCGGATTCAACCTGTTCAGCAAAAAAATGACCTTGTACGCAGTTTTCGAACGCGTTGACGGCCTGAGGGTTTCAACCCCTATTTACATCCACGGACTGGAGGTTGGCCTGGTGGCAGACTTCGAGCAGACCGCCGAGGACCTCAACCAGATTGTGGTTGAGATGCAGATCAGCAAGGACATCAAAATCCCGAAGACTGCGGTGGCAGAGAATATCGCCAACAGCTTCATGGGCGGCACCACTGTGAACCTGGTGTTTGAAGGCACTTGCGAGGGAGTTGACTGCGCCGGAGATGGCGACCGCATCCGCGGCATCACCAAGGGCATGCTGGCCTCCATGGCCACGCCGGAAGAGGTGGGTGTTTACATGGATGCACTTAACCAGGGATTGCAAAAAATGATGGATACCCTCTCCGGAAGGGTTTCAGAAAGCCCGGAATTGCGCAAGGGTATAGACGATATCGAAGTGACCCTGGCCAACCTTCGCTCCACAACCACGCGACTTGACCAGCTCATGGCCTCCTCCTCCGGCTCCATCCAGAGCAGCATCAGGAATATCGAAAAGCTGACCACTACGCTTAACGAGAGCAACCAGCACATCAAGAACATCATCGCCAACACGGAAGCCGTCAGCGCTGATCTTAAGGACTCCGAAATCAAGTCCTTCGTAGGTGATACCCGGCAGACGGTGAAGCAACTGCAATCAACCCTCGCGACCTCGGAAAAGGCAATTGCAGACTTGAATGTGGTGCTGCAGAATTTCAAATCCGGGGAAGGGGCCCTACCCATGTTGCTGAATGACAAAGAATTTGCCCAAAACCTCGACGGTACTGTCCAAAACCTCGACCACCTGCTGCGGGATATCCGCCTGCACCCGGAGCGCTACCGCAGAATCCTCTCCAAAAAGAAAATGGAGTATGAATACACGGCTCCTGAAACAGATCCTGCTTTTCAAAAGAATTAGCAGCACCTGACAAGCGCCTGTTATTCCGGATGCCTGTAGCTGACACCTATTTTGAAAAACAGGCTTGAAGAATAATCAAATTTAAGCACGTCAATAGGTTTTAGTTCCTCATCAAGTGGTCGTATTTGTCGTTTAGGGGTCAATCCACCTATCTTAATATGCCCGAAAAATGACCGGTATATTCGATAAGAAGCGGTCGGCGCGACAACCATCTGGAAGATTCGAAGGTGTGTTGCGTTTTCATTTTCAAAGCGGAAGGGCGTCACAGCTGAAATGGAATTATCCAACATAGAAAAAAGGCCGACCTCAAAATCTTCGGTTAGCTTATAGCAGAAATTGGCATATGGCAAGGCAATCTCAAGCTCCACCTTTTTCCTTTCGTAATGGAATTGCAGGAGTGGCCAAAATTTTGCACGCTTGAAATCGAAAAGCGCAACTCCACCGCCAAGCCCTATTCTGAACCTGTTGTCGCCTTTGACAGCATACGACACCAAAAAGCTGGCTTGAGGAATGAAGTTTTTTCCTCCGATGGAACCATCCATTTCTCCCCGAAATACTATCTTCGGCAGCATTAACAAAGCCCAATTGGTGTTCAGAGGAATCCGCATGATGGGGGTGTAGCGCAAGTCATGCAGCCTTTTGGGGAAAGCCCCCCTGAAAATAAGTGTATCATCGCTGAATAAATAGGTGTTGCGATAATAGAAGCTATTGAAAAGCTTGACCTGATTTCCGATAGACACTGTTGGCAAAACCCCGAAAATGTCGAAATAGCTTTCTTCCACCTTGGCATCCCTTTGCAACAACTCGGCCTTAGGGAAGAATGTATAATTCACATGGAAGGCATCCTTGGACGTTTGGGCAATACCATGCAAGGACAGCAAGGTCAGCATAGCGAGCAGGACCAATTTTCTGGTTTTCAAAATATCTCTGTTTTAGTGTGTGCCTATAAGCATTTTTTGATGAATGTCCGGGCAAAGGCCGCACTCACTCCATACTAACCTGGACGCTATGGATGATGCCATCGAACGCGTAAGGTGCTTTTTCCCTGTAACGCATCGAAACG
>JBEAYO010000086.1:0-10035 GCA_041159285.1 Bacteroidota bacterium
GTCAGTGCCCATGGCCCTGGCCTGGTCCTTGTAAAGGCCTGCTTTTTCATCCCGGACCATGAAGCGGTTGAACTTGATGTTGGTGATGAAATAATCCAGGAATCCGTTGTTGTCATAATCGCCGACGGCTGCCCCCATGGCATTGATGCGAAGGTCCATGCCCAGGGCTTCCTCCACGTATTCAAAGGATTTCCTGGGATATTGGTTGCGCAGCAGGTAGTTGGGCTTTGCCTTGTAGCCAAAGTCGTGGTTGACCAGCAGATCCTGGTCCCCGTCATTGTCGAAATCGGTGAAAACACCGCCAAACCCGAACCCGCGGTGATCAAGGCCATAGTCTTCATACACATCCTCGAAGTACTTTCCATCCCTGTTTATCAGCAGGTAGCCCTTGGCTGTCTTGCTGGCATTGACAATGGTGGCATCGTTGATTTCAGTAAGCGGCCCGTCGTATTCCAGGAAATAATTGCCGACATACAAATCCGGCCAGCCGTCTGCATTGAAATCTCCGAAACTGGCGCCGGTGCTGAAGCAGTAGAGCTGGTCTATGCCGTACTCGGCAGTGGCGTCCCGGAAGGTGTTGTCGCCCTTGTTGAGGAAAAACAAATTGCGCGCACGCGGTATCTCCAGCAGGCTGTCGCGCCGGGTGATGGTGGTGATGAACAGGTCCGTCCATCCATCCCGGTTGACATCGGCACCTGCCACTCCCTGGGTCACGTATTTTCGGGTGAGTTCCAGGCCAGAGCCTTCAAAGATGTTCTTAAAGGTGCCGTCGCCCTGGTTCAGGTAGAGCCGGTCGTCGCGCATGCCGCTGGTGAGGTAAAGGTCCTCGAACCCGTCGCGGTTGAGGTCAAAGACGCAAATCCCTCCCCCGAACATGCCCTCGTACACCAGGAATTGATGCTCGATGCCTGCAGAGGCTGTCACATCCGTGAAGCGAAACTGTGCCACTGCGCTTTGAAAAAAGCAGCAAGTCAGAAGGAAAGCGAAGGCGACGGGCAATTGCTGTAATTTCATGTAAACTGTTGTTTTTTACTGGCTAAATCCATCAAACCAAAGCGCAAGGGTCATCCGGCAGGCTTTTGAGGCATCGCTACTCCTGGAGCGCATCAATCCCCTTCCACTTCAGGCCGTTGACATTGTCTCCGATCACAGCCCCTTTCTCCAGGCCCACTGCATTGTCGTGCGGAATGTGGATGCCGCCGTAAAAGCGGGACATGGCCGTTTCCTGGGCCACAGCCTGGAAGCTGGAGAACGACCGCTGCTTGAATTCCACCTTGCGCACTTCGTCGCGCTCGCGGCCAAGGTGGACCGTGTCGGTGAATTCAAAGTCGGGGCCGTACAAGGCTGTCAGTACGGTAGCAGCCGCTGATGCCTGTATGGCGTGGCCGGAGGGGAAAGCCGGGAAAGGAGGGTCGGGCCAGAATGATTCCCAGTGCTTGTCGATGTACCGCGGGATGAAGGTATTCGGCCGTTCGGTGAAAAACTGGTATTTCCACTTCCAGCAATTGATGAAGGCATCGGCCACTGCCATGCCGGTGCGCGCGAAAGTCTCCGCGCTCTTGATCAGGTCCGGCTTTTTCGCCAGCACGACCAGTCTGGCAATGTGGTAGGAATGCCCCGGTGGCGTGAAGGTGACCTCCGGGTCGTCCCCCCACCAGATGGCGATTTCTTTCTCCTCCTGGGTCAGTTCCCGCTCCTTGTTGTAAACAGCGAGGAACTGCTGGTAATAGGGCGATGACGCCGTGGTGTCGTAGGGAATCATCTCCGGATCCGGCACTTTTGCATTGGCCGGCAGGAAGGTCCTGTTTTTCCCCCAGTGCGGATGCAGGGGATGATGGCTGAAAGACTGGGCAAAGAGCGGCGGCGCCCAGGAACCGGGACGCCTCGGCAGCTCCAGTTTTTTATCGAAATTCCTCAAATAACCCCGGTGCCCGCCATCGTTCAGTGACCATTCGAAGAGGCGGTTAGCCACGGCGCGGCCGAAGGCGATGGAGGCCTCCGCATCAACGGAATCGGATAAACGGACTGAGAGGTTGTCGAAAATAGCGGCTTCCAGGGAATCTATCATGACCTTGTTGCTGTCAGCGGTCTGCTGGTAGAGCTGTTTCAATATGACCGCCTGGGCCGCGTTCAGGGACAGTCGCCAGTCATAAGCCTTGCCTGGCTCCGGCTGAGGCAGGCTGTCCAGGCCATTCAACTGCCCTGACAGCGAGCGGTACTCCGGGAAGCCGGGCACCACAGCCTCATACATGACCAGCCCGACATAGCCCAGGCAACGGGAGGCATAGGTGGGCGAATTGGCCGGAGTGTATTTCGTGATGTGAAGTGTGAGGTCAGCCCAGCGACAGGCAATTTCATGATCTGCCAGCGCCGGCTCCTGCTGGCAGGAACACAGCGAGAGGAGAGGAATGATAGCCGCCCAAAATGCGTTTTTCATAGTCATGCTTTTTCAAATCAACCCTGCTTTCGGGCAATTCGGGCGGCCTTGAGGCTTTGCCCGTTCAAGCCAAAGATCACCAGGTCCTCAAAACGAACGATGCTGCGGACATCACCTTTCAGCTTCAATCCGCATTCGGCGGCATCCGCGAAATCGAAAGCCCCCTGGCCATTGCCCCTGAACAACATGCCGTAGTTGGCGTCTGCTTTTCCAAGCCGCAGTTTGAAATGACTGTCGTTGCCGCATAGCAGCAAATCCTCTTGACCGTCCCGGTCGAAATCCGACACCTGTATGGCGTGCACCGGGGCATATTGCGCCTGGCCTGGGAGCTCCTGGTACCTGAAGCCCTTCTCTCCTCCCAGGAACAGGCTGCTCTTCAGGTGGTTGACAATCAGGGGGCCGGCGCCCGACAACTCCTTTCCGCTGAACAAATCGCCGATGGTCACCCCTGCGTAACTCTTGTAATTGTCGAAACGCTGGCGGAAATAAGACAACTGCCGCATGAGCTCCTCCCTGGTGACGTAAGGGTAGGATTTGCCTTGTATGTAGTAGCAAAACAGAGGGTCAACGGATCCGTTGTTGTCAAAATCCTTGAAGTACAATTCCGCTGGCTGCCTGGAGGAAGCCTGGAACTGCAGATTGGTGCCAGCATTGCCGACTACGAGATCGGGCCATTGATCTGCGTTGACATCTGCTATTTCCAGCTTGTTCCAAAGCCCGCGGTATTCCCTGCCAAGGTATTCCCTGGACTTGTCCTTGAGCCGGCCATTCTGATTGAGGAATAATTTTACAGGCATCCACTCGCCGACGACCACCAGGTCGGGCAGCTGGTCGCGGTTGACATCTGTCCAGGCTGCATCTGTCACCATGCCCACCCTGGATAATTCAGGGGCCAGTTCCCGGGTCTTGTCCTGAAAGTTTCCCCTTCCGTCGTTGATGAGCAGGAAGCTGGCAGGTGTCTCAGGATACCTGCCCGGCGTGACCCTTCCCCCCAGGAACAGGTCCTGATGGCCGTCCTGGTTGAAATCCGCCAAGGCAATGCAGGATTTGCTGCTGAGTAAGGCAGGAAGCGCCCCGTTTTTCTTGAAAAACCTGCCCCTGCCATCGTTGAGGTAAAGACGGTCCTGCAACAGGGGGTCCAGCGGCTGGAAGGCATGGTATCCTCCGCTGGCCACGTAAATGTCGGCAAATCCGTCGCCATTGGCGTCGAAGATGACCGCATCCGAATCCTCGCAGGCCTTGTCGGCATCAAATGCGGGCTGCCGGGTTGGCACAAACTTCCGGTTTTTCTTTTGCAGGAATACCGCGGAACTCTGCCCGACGCCGCCGCCGACGAACAGGTCCTCGAGGCCGTCGCCGTCTATGTCTCCTTTCACCAGACAGGGACCATGGAAGGATTGTCCGGAGATCAGCAGGGGTTGGCGGTCAAAGTCGTCCCGGTTCCCGGGGCTCAGGTGGTCGAAGGCGACAGGGGAGGGGATGGCCTGGAACACGGCCGGTTTTTGCTTTGCCTTTTTCAGTCCTTTTCCATTGGCCTCGCTTTCCTTCAAGGTGATGAGTTGATTCACCGGAATGGCCTCGTAGCTGGACTGCCGTCCCCTCGGCCAGCTCACCACCAGGGAATCCACCTGGATGACATTGCCCAGCCCCAGGTGAAGAATGTCGGAAACGGAGGATTGGTAACCCCTGGCGGGGTATTGCTCCAGGAGGATTGATTTGCCGCCTGCATAGGCGCGGACGGAGGTGCCGATGCCCTGGCTGTTCAAACCCTCACCGATGAGCCTGATCTGAAGGAATTTCCGGTCCTTGCTCTTGTTAGCAAGGTTTTCAAAGATGAAGGCCGGCTTTTGAATGTTGTTGGTCACGAGGTCCAGGTCGCCGTCGCGGTCCAGGTCCACATAGACGGCCCCGTTGCTGTTGGAGACTTGGTGCAGGCCCCATGACTTGGTCGCGTTCTCGAACTGCAGCGTTTCCGAGCCGCGGAACATGTAATTGACCACGTCCGAGGCTGGCATTTTGGAGATGATGTCCAGCACATCTTCCCGAATTAGCCTTCCCTTTTGCTTGACGTAATTGTCCATGTAGTTGATGAAGTCGAGATTGGTGAAATCCCGGAAGTAGCCGTTGGTGATATAGACATCCTTCCAGCCGTCGTTGTCGTAGTCGGCTGCCAGGGCGGACCAGCTCCAGTCTGTGTTGGAGATGCCGGCATACTGGCCGACCTCGCTGAAGGTGCCGTTGCCGTTGTTCAGCTGCAGCATGTTGCGCATGTACTGGTAATAAAAGCCGCTGCGCACGTTGAGTTCGAATTTGCCGTAGTTGTCAGGGGCCAGCAGCAGCTTTTGGCGCTGGTTGTCCTCCGGGAGCATGTCCAGGGTGATGATGTCCGGCCGGCAATCGTTGTTCAGGTCGGCGATGTCATTGCCCATGGAGAACTGGCTGGTGTGGCCGATGGAGGAAGACAGTTCGTTTTTGAAGGTGCCGTTTTTCTGGTTGATGTAAAGGAAGTCGGGCACGGCATAGTCATTTGAGACATAGAAATCGGGCCATCCGTCGGCATTGAAGTCGCTGATGCCGAGCCCCAGGCCGTAGCTGAGGGGGGAGCCGTTGATGCCGGCGCGGGAGGTGACATCCCTGAACCTGCCTTTGTCCTGCTGGAAGAGGCGCAGGCCGCGCTGCGGGTCATCGCTGCGCATCATTTCTGCTGTTTTCACTTCGTTGAGAATGGGCAGGTTTTTGGGATTGTGGTTGAGCAGCAGCATGTCCAGGTCGCCGTCGCGGTCGTGGTCCAGGAAATAAGCCTGTGTGCTGAAGGCATCGCTGTCGAGTCCGTAGGCGGCTGCTTTTTCCTGGAAGACGGGGATGCCGGCATCGTTGTTTCCGGTGTTGATGAACAGCTGGTTCCTTCTTTTTTCATCGGGCATGGCGCCGGAGTAGCAGAGGTAGATATCAAGGCGTCCGTCCCCGTTGATATCCACGGTGCTGACTCCGGTTTTCCAGGGACCTGGTCTTCCCGCGGCACCGCTCTGGGTGCTGACGTCCTCGAAGCGGAGGGTTTTGTCACCTTGTCGCTGTAGATAGAGCCTGTTTTCCCCCATGTTGGAGGTAAAATAAAGGTCCGGCAAGCCGTCTCCATTGAAATCACCGGTGGCCACGCCGCCGCCATTGAAGAAGTACTCATACATCAGGATGTTGGTATTGAGACCTTCTTCAAGGGTGTTCTGGAAGTCGACTCCTGTTTGGGCCGGGGTCAGCAGTTTGAAGAGCGCGCCATTGGCTGCGGGCTTCGCGGCCTGGCGGGCGGGTTCGTCCTCAGTGCAGGCTGTGAAGAGCATTGCACCGGCGACTAGTATGGCTACAATTGGATGGGCAGCGTTCATAGCAGAAAGGTAAGCATTTTCTCCAATGGACAATGAAAATGCAATGATAAAAGACTTTATGCTATCGTCAAAACATGGCTTGTAAAGAATCCCCTCAAACCTTCCGGAAAAATGGCCGGCTGGCATCCGGCAAAAAAAACAAGGGGCGCGGGGCATAACCCCGCGCCCCCCTCAGACGCTTGTTTATCAGAAGATTCAACTAAATCAATAGCCCGGATTCTGAACCAACAGGCTGTTCCTGTTGACCTCGTCCCGGCTGATCGGGCGGAAATACATCTTGTCGTTCCATACCCGTGTCTCGTTTTCCGTGTTGTCAACCACCTCATAAGTATAGTCGTACACCGACTTGTCGTGGCGGTAGGGAACAAGTGGCGACTTGCCAGGCTTCAACGTAGCAGTCACATTGATGGCCTTGATGCCCCGACCGAGCTGATCGCCGATCATCCAGCGGCGGCCATCGTGATAGCGGTGTTCCTCGTAAGCCAGCTCGATGCGGCGCTCATTCCTGAGGCGCTGGCGGAGGGCATCACCGGAATCGTTGATGGCAGGCATGCCAGCGCGGAAACGGATCTTGTTGATATACTCTCTGGCAGTGGCTTCTTCGCCAAGTTCAATGGAAGCCTCAGCATAAGCCAGCGCCATTTCAGTATAGCGGAGGAAAGGCCAGGGAATCACCTGTGCATTGGACTGGTCGTCGGGCAATGCCGGGTTCGGATCAATGAACTTGCGGGTGTAGTAGTGCGTACGGCTGCCGTTCCAGTTCTCGATGGGGGACTCGCGCGTATCGATACCGTTGATGATGCCGCCGTTGCCATCGTCGTAGTAACCGCTCTGGATCTGGTTGGCCGGATCGATGGCAGTCACGTCAGACGGTCTGGGCTTCCAGGTGGCGCCATCGTACATGATAGTAGCATAGAAACGAGGATCGCGGTTGGCATACGGATCTGCTTTGTGGGTCGGATTGGACCAGTCGAACTTGCTGCCATCCATCATCTCGTAGTCGTCCACCAGTTGCTGGATGGGCGTGTTGCCTGCCCAGTTGTGGTAGCCGTTGGGACCGTTGTTGATGCCGTAGTGGATACCACCCAGCGGCCAGTTGTCCTCCACAGTGAACTCAGGCGTGTGCGTGCGCTGGAAAATCAGCTCCGATGCAGCAGCAGCATCGCCGGCAGCACTCTTGCCGCCCATAGCGAGGGAGATGTAGTTCTGCTTTCCTTCCTCAGGAGAGACAGGGGCTGTAAGATCCATCTTGTAGCCAGTACCGGCATCCAGGACAGCCTTAGCTGCAGCCTGGGCAGCACGCCAGCGGGCGGTGCGGTCGCCGGAGGTGTAGGCCACCAGCGCGATGTCGGCGTAACCGTTCAGCGTTGCAGACTTGGCCTTGGCAGTGGCAGCGTCGTGAAGGTCGCTGGCTGCATAGAGCAACATGCGGGCCTTCAGTGCCATGGCACTCAGCTTGGAGGCGCGGCCGGGCGTTTCCGGTGCTTTGTCCAGAAGCGCTATGGCCTGGTCCAGGTCGCCAATGATAAAATTGACGCAATCCTCGTAGGAGCTGCGCGCAATGTTGTAATCTTCATCGAGACCGTAGGTCCTGTTGATGATAGGAACACCTCCATAAAAGCGCACGAGCTGGTGGTAGTAGTAAGCCCTCAGGAAGTAGGCCTCCCCCAGGAGCCGCTCGCGCAAGGCATCGTCCTTGAAAGTGGACGTAGGCAGGTTCTCGATGGCTGTGTTGGCCTGGCGGATTGCCAGGTACATGCGGCCCCACTCGTAAGTGGAGCTTTGCCATGCCATTGCGCCGGGGCTTTCAGAACCCTCAGTGAAGGTGTTGATGTTGCGGCCTGCGTGCGTGAACATGGCCTCGTCAGTGTAGGCAGCCAATGCCTGCTCTTCAAATCCTCCGTATCCCAGATAGGAATACACGTTGTAGATGAAGGCCTGAGAGAGCGGGCCGTCAGCCCAGGTAGCGCTGCTCGAGATCTTGTCGAGCGGCTGGGTGTCCAGGAAGTTGTCGCTGCACGAGGTGGGCAACAACATACTGGTCACTAATACCACAGGAAAGAAATAATAAGTTAGTTTTTTCATGATAGTACAAGATTAAAAAGATAAGCTGATGCCCGTGTTGATTATCCTGGCTTGCGGATAAAAAACACCGGACTGACTTTCAGTTTCAGGATCGAAGACCTGATGTTTGTCAAACGTGAGCAAATTTAGTGCATTTACATATACCCTGAGGTCCCGGATGCGGGCTTTATCTGTCAGGTTCCTGCTAAATCTGTAACCTATTTCAATGTTCTTCACACGGATGTAGTCCTTGCTGAACAAATAGTAGGTGTTGTTGCCGTAAGGACCGCCAGTGAAGTAGGTGTCGCCACGGCTGGCCAGACGGGGATGCTCGCTGCTCGGGTTCTCAATGCTCCAGCGGTTGTCATAGGAATACTTCAGGAAGTTTCCAATGTCGCCGGACTCTGTCTGTACCCGGATGGAGGCACCGGTGGCACCTTGCAACAGCATGGAGAAGTCAAAGTTCTTGTAAGTCAGGTTGAATGTGGCGCCGAAGTTGAAGGTCGGCGTTGCATTTTCCTCCAGACGAACCTGGTCGTCAGCGTTGATAATGCCATCTCCGTTCTGGTCTTTGAACTTCATGTCGCCCGGGATCAACTGGCCTGTGACGGCGCTGTAATCCAGGTTGTTAGCCTCGATGTCTGCCTGGTCAAGAAATATGCCATCGGACTCATAAACAAGGTAAGCGCCAATTGGTTTACCTTCCATGCGCTGATAATCCGGTGCGCCGGGAATTTCATCCATGAAGATGACCTTATTCCTGGCATAACCGCCATTGATGCCGAAGCTGTAGCGCAGGTCGGAGTTGCCCTTGTTGTAGATCAGGCTGAACTCGTAGCCCTTGTTTTCCACTTCGCCGGCGTTGACCGGAGGCAGCAGGGAGCTGATACCGGAGGAAGCAGGTGTGGAGCCAGTCTTCTGAATAAGGATCTGGTCGCGATTGTTCTTGAAGTATTCGAAGCTGAAGTCCAGGTTCTTGAACACCGTACCATCCACGCCGAAGTTGATGTTGGTGGCCCTTTCCCAGGTGAAGTTGGGGTTGGCGAGCAGTGTTTCCGTCAGCGTTGCTTCCACTACGCTGTTGATCGGATAGGAACCGAAGCCATAAGTGGCGAGGTAGGCATATTCCTGCAGGTTGCCATTAAAGAAGACCTGGTCATTACCCATTTGACCATAGGAAGCGCGGAGCTTCAGGCGGTCCAGCCCATTGACCTGGAACCAGTCTTCTTCTGTGATGTTCCAGCCAGCCAAAACGCCGGGGAAGAAACCGAAGCGTCCGGCTTCCGGGAAGATGTAAGAACCGTCATAGCGCCAGATGAACTCTGCCAGGTATTTTTCCTTGTAGTTGTACTGCACGCGGCCATAGTAGCCAAGGCGGGCCCTTTCATAGGCGCTGCCGCCAGTGTTCTGCTGAAGGGTACCACCGGCAAAGAGCTGGTCGATGGCCGGGGAGATGTAGTTGCGGCGGAAGGCGTTGAAGTTGGAACCTTCGAAGCGCTCCTGGGTGACACCTGCCATGGCGCCGACGCTGTGGCCGTCGCCGAAGTTGGCGTCATAGCTCAGGATGGCCGTCAGGTTGGTGTTCAGCACGGAGCTGGAAGACTGGGACAGACGGGGATCCTTGAAGTTGGAGCGTACGTTGCCGGTGAGCGCAGGAAGACCAGTTTGGGGGTCGTAGCTGACGCGGTCCCAGGAGTAGAGCACCCAGGGGGTCTGCCAAACCTTGTTGGTCTCGCTGTTCTTGTCAACGGCGCCGGAGAGGTTGAGTTTCAGGCCCTTGATCCATGGATTGGTGATTTCAATGCCGCCGTTGATCTGGGTGTAGTCGCGCGGATTGTCCACATAGCCGGTGGCATTGGTGGTGATAACAATCGGGTTCTGTCCGTTCTCGATGTCGGGGCCCGGTTCGCCGGTCGGCCAGATGGCCGGTTCGGTGGGGCGTCCGCGCATGAGCATGCGGAAGATAGCGCCGGCGCTTTCCGTTGGGAAGTTGCGGTCTTCACGGCGTACCATGATGCCGAGGTTGGCGCGTATGTGGTCGCTGATCTTGGCGTCCAGGTTGGTCCTGAAGTTGTATTGCTGGTAGCGGGTGGCTGAGTTGTTGTAATACGCGTCCTGGTCAGTGTAGCCCAGGGAGGCGAAGTAGGTCAGGTT
>JBEAYO010000087.1:0-9962 GCA_041159285.1 Bacteroidota bacterium
GTATTTATATTATTTTTTTTAATTTATTCCTCATAAAACCGAAACACAACATTTTATAATTCGTATTATTTTGAAATTAAGCTTATTAAAGAAATTAAATTTATTTATTGATAAAAACACAATTGTCCTCGCCACTGAAAAAAAATTAAACATATTAGATTAATTTATAATAATTGGCAAGGTTATTGGATCATTAAATATGATTTAATTTTAATGCGTAAGCGTTTGAAAAAGCATTAAGGCACGCTTCGGCAATACCTTCCCATCCACCGACCGATTCAAAGAGCAGCCATACACTAATCATCAACCCTGCTCTTCCTCTTTCATTGCCTTTCACAAAGCGAACATCCAGTGCCGGCCACACACCGGCTCCCTCACTTTACATACTGCGAAGAAAGCACACAACAAATTAAAATCCCTCAATCATGAAACGATTTTGGCTTTCTTGCGCAGTCCTGTCACTGCTATCATTACCCCTACTCCTCAACGCTCAGTGCACGTTGTCTTGCAACAACCAGGTGAACGTCTCCATTCCAGCCGTCGGCTTCGCTATCATCGAGCCCGATATGATTCTCGAAGGACAAAGTACCAGCTGTGCAGGCCCCCAAAGCGTCACTGTCTACAACCCCGCCGGTATCCCTATCGGCGACAGTGTCACCTGTGAATTCCTACAAAAAGTATTGATCGTCAACGTCTCCGACCTCTCGTCCGGCTCCTCCTGCTGGGGAACCATCCTGGTGCAGGACAAACTGCCCCCGGTGATTACCTGCCAGGATACTACCGCGGCCTGCTCTGCCAACCTGTCTGTACCGGCCATCGGCTACCCCCTGGTCGCCGATAACTGCGACAGCCAGCCTGCGCTCACCCTCTCTGAAACCACGGCCCAAATGCCCTGCTCCAGCCCCTACGTTTCCATCATCACACGCACCTGGAACGCTACCGATGCCAGCGGCAACGCCGCCATCCCCTGCCAGCAGCTGGTCTATGTCAATAAGCCGCTGCTATCAGATGTGGTCTTCCCTCCCAACCTCGACAACATCCATTCCCCGGCCCTGGACTGCGGCAATAACAATACTGCCCCGTCCTTCACCGGCTATCCGGAAATCGAGGGAGAGCCCGTCGTGGAGCTCTGCAAAATCAATGTGAGCTACCACGACCAGCAGCTCGCCATGTGCGGAAACGCCTACGCCATCCTCAGAAAATGGACCCTGCTGGACTGGTGCTCCGGCCAGGTGGTCCAGCATACCCAGATCATCAAGGTGGAGGACAAAACCCCGCCGATGGTCACCTGCGCCGACACACTGACCGTCAGCACCAATGGCCCCGACTGCGCCGGCACTTTTTACCTGCCGCCGGCACAGGCGACCGACGAGTGCTCCAATCCCATCACCTTCCGCACCTTCCTGCCGCAACTCATGCTGGAAGGCAACGGAGGGCTGGTTTTTTCCATCCCCGTGGGTATCCACACCCTCACCTATGAAGCGAAAGATGCCTGCCTCAACACAGGCGTCTGCCACACTATCCTGCAAGTGAAAGACGATGTTCCGCCGATAGCAATCTGCGACGGCGGAACAGTCGTCTCCCTGAATTCCAGCGGCAAGGCCGAACTGCCGGCCCAGAAATTCGATGACGGCAGCTATGACGAGTGCTGCTCCGTCAGCTTCCAGGTCAGGCGCATGGAAGATACTTCCGCCGGATTCAGCCCCAAGGTGCTCTTCACCTGCGAGGACCTCTCAGACACCGTCATGGTCGTTCTAAAGGCAGCCGATTGCATCGGCAACGCCAATTACTGCATGACCAGCGTCATCGTGCAGGATAAAATCCCGCCGGCCATCGCCTGCCCCAATCCTGTCTCACTGGCTTGCGACAGCCCCCAGCCGCTGCCACTGAGCCTGACAGGCGACCCTCAAATCGCTGAGAACTGCACCGTGGACACCTTATTTTTCTCAGACAGCCTGGCACTGAACATGTGTCATTCGGGCAGCGTGTTCCGCCGCTTCACGGTGATTGACGCCACGGGCCTGCAGGCCAGCTGCACCCAGCTCATCACCCTGGTTGACACCACCGACAGTCAGTTCTTCTTCCCACCTGACACCACGGTGGACTGCAGCAAGCCGCTGGACAGCATCGATGCCGGACAGGCACTGGCGCTGAGTGATTGCGAGCTCTTCGGGCTGAATGTCTCCGATGAGATTTTCTCCCTGACCTGCGGCCTGAAAATATTCCGCACCTATACATTCCAGGACTGGTGCAGCGGTTTTGACACCTCCTACACCCAGAAAATCATCGTGGAGGACGTCAATCCCCCCTTGTGGCAGGTTGCACCCGGCGCCCTGGACAAGCTTTATCTCTGCGAAGGGGATTTCGTGAAGCCCTTGCCGCCCGCGGCCATTGACTATTGTTCTCCGTTCAGCGTGGACCTCATCTCGGATGAGACCATTCCCGGTGCCACGCCCAATGATTTTACCAGGATCCTGACCTATGGCGCCGCAGACTCCTGTGGCAATGTGGCAGAACCCTATGTCATCACTATCGTAGTCAAGGACACGGTGGCTCCCAGCGCCAACCCGATGCCGAAACTGGGTCCCTATGGTTGCTATGACGATCGTCCCGACCCAAATATCCTCCATGTGACCGGGGAAACCGACAACTGCGTGGGAGCGGTCAACGTGGATTTCAAGTCTGAAACAGGCGACCCCGGCTGCTTTGGCATCGTGGAGCGGGTGTACAGCGTGAAAGACCTCAACGGCAATGAAACCTTGCTGGTGCAATACATCGAAATCAAGGACACGGTTCCTCCGACGGCCCTGCCGATGGCTCCCCTCGGCCCCTATGCCTGCGTGGAAAACATTCCTCCTCCGAACACTGCCCTTGTGATTGGCGAAAACGACAACTGCGGCGGCCCTGTTGCCGTTGATTTTGCAGGGGAGTCTGGTTCCGTCAATTGCACAGGCCTGATCAAGCGCCGCTACCGGCTGACGGATGAGTGCGGAAATGAAAGGATCATGGTCCAGGACATCATGGTCAAGGATACGGTACCCCCATCCGTTTCCTGGTCAGATACCCTCATCGCCACCATTCCGGGGCTCGGCTGCGAGACCTTCGTCGGCGTCACCGTCTCAGCCCAGGACAACTGTCCGGGCCGCACGGTGACCATCTCCAACGACTACAACAGTGGCGGTGCGGATGCCAGCGACTTCTATGTAGCCGGACAGACCTTGGTGCATTTCACCGCAACGGATGAGTGCGGCAATTCCAACGTCGTTCAAACGGTGGTGGTGGTCCGCGACCAGGTATCGCCTTCCGTTTCCTGCTCGGCCTTTGAGTTGATGCTGGATTCCACCGGCGTGGCCGTGGTTCCCGTTGAACAACTGCTGGAGGCAGGGGTGCTCGGTGCCGAGGACTTGTGCACGGCTGTAAACATCCAGTTCAGCCCCGCCACGCTGGATTGCAGCTTCCTGGTGAGTGACCCCACGATTGTGGACTACGTCATGGTGGTGACCGATGAATTCGGCAACACGGACTCCTGCAGCGGCGACCTGGTGCTTTACGACCCCTTCAACACTTGCTTGAACAGCGCTCCCCTGGTGGCGGGCATGGTTTACAATGAAAAGTTCCAGCCCATGGTGAACGTCCAGGTGATGCTGCAAAACAACCTGAGCGAGTTTTTCACCTTCACGGGGATGAATGGCAGCTATCAGTTTGACGACGTGGCATTTGGTGCCAGCACCCTGGTCAAGCCGGTGAAGGACGACGATTTGCTGAACGGCGTCACCACCTTCGACCTGGTACTGCTCACGCGGCACATTCTGGGAATGCAGGTGCTGGACAGCCCCTACAAAATCATTGCGGCTGATGCCAACAGGTCGGGCAGTGTCTCCACTTATGACGCTGTGATTCTGCGCAAGGCAATTTTGCAGGTGGACGACGAGTTCCCGAACAATGACTCCTGGCGTTTCATCCGGTTCTCGCATGAGTTTTCAGATCCTTCGAATCCGTTCCTGGATTTCATTCCGGAGTTTTTCCCCATAGCCCCCCAGGGATACGATGCCATTGGCCAGAGCTTTGTGGCAATTAAGGTGGGGGATTTGAATGGCTCGGCTGTTCCTGGTTTGGACAGCCATCCGGAGGAGCGCGGCGAGGAGCTGGAGACCCTGATGCTGATGGCCGGGTCACGGCAGTTCAATGCGGGAGAAACCGTGAGCCTGCCGGTGCAGCTTGGTTCTTCTGCTGAGATATCCGCCCTGCAGTTCACCCTGGAGATGGACCCGGCCCTTGCGAGCATTGAAGGCATCTCGAGCAGGGCGCTGACCGGCTTCGGCGAAGAGAATTATGCCCTGCATGGTGACGGCAGTGCCACGCTGAGCTGGGATGACCTCGCCGGCAAGCAGCTGGATGCCGGCACCACCTTGTTTACCATTGAGTTGAAAATACATAAAGACATGTCTCTTGAACAGGCGGCAGCCATCAGCTCCGCCAAAACGCTGGCCGTGGCGTATGAAACTGACGGCAATCCCTTGAACATTGGATGGCGCATCCACGATCAGCCGGCTGCTGCAGTGGATGCTGCCAGACTTTTTTCACTGGAGCAGAACAGGCCGAATCCTTTCTCCGGCAGCACTTCTCTTTCCTTTTTCCTGGCGGAACGCATGCCGGTGAGGCTGGAATTGCTGGATGTGAACGGACGCACCCGGGTGCTGCGGGAGGAGGTCCTGGATGCTGGTTGGCAGGAGATGGTGCTTTCAGATGAGATGCCGGCGCCAGGTGTTTACTTCTGTCAATTGATAACGCCCTTTGGCACAGAGCGACGCAAAATGGTGAAACAGTAATATCAAGCCAGGGGGCTCCCCCCTTCTTGCAGGAAGTGCGCGGGGCTTCGCCCCGCGCAGCCAAAAAAACTCCCCAGCCGTAGTTTGGCGCAGCCAAACCGCGGCCGGGGAGTTTTTTTTTTCGAGGCTGTCTAAAAGGATTCTGCTTCCGACAGGGCTGCTTGCCCCGGAAAGGGAGCCTGTCTCAAATGACCCGGCAATCCTTTCCGCCGGCGCTGCTCAGCCCCCGGAAAGGGCATTCGGCCGGCCTTCGGCCCGCCGCGTGACCTTCCCGGAAACCAAGCGGCACCGGTGAACCCAGATTGCCGGGTATTTAATACGGGCTACCATGATGGCACCCCCGGATTCACTTCAACGATAGCTGCGCAGCACCCTCACATAGTTGGCGCGCTCATAGGCATTCGGATCCGCAACTTGCGACTGGCTCATCACCCCGCGCATCTCTTCCACGGAGTGGAAATCACGGCTCTGCATCCACTGCTCCAGCTCCGCCAGCATCTGGTAGATGTAGGCAATCCCGTTTTTGAACAAACAGGATGCCGTCATCACCACATCCGCACCGGCCAGCAAGTACTTGATCACCTCCGTGGAACCCTGCACACCGGTCGTGGCTGCCAGCGAGGCATTGACTTTGCCGTAGAGGATGGCCAGCCAAAGGAGCGGAAGACGGATCTCATTGGAGTGACTCAATTCCAGGGAACTCACCAGACTCAGCTTGTCGATGTCGAAATCCGGCTCGTAAAAGCGGTTGAACAACACCAGGGCATCTGCGCCGGCAGCCGAGAACTCGGCCGCGGCATGGCCAAAGGCACTGAAATAGGGGTTCAGCTTCAGTGCAACGGGAATTCTCACCGTGCTCTTCACCATTTTCAATATCTCCAGATAACGGTGCTCAATCTGCCGGCCGCTTTCCCGGATGTCGGCCGGGACGAAGAAGATGTTCAGCTCGATGCCGCTGGCACCGGCTTCCTCAAATGACCGGGCATACTCTACCCAGCCTCCCGGCGTGATGCCGTTCAGACTGGCGATGATGGGGATGTCAACAGCCGCTCGCGCCTTGCGGATGTGGTTCAGATACTCCTCTGTGCCAAAGGGAAAGTCATTGATGGAGGGAAAATAGCTGAGTGCCTCCGGAAAACTTTCCGCACCGGCGCCCAGCAGGTAATCGTGGGCGGCAATCTCCTGCTGTATCTGTTCCTCGAAGAGAGAGAAGAGAACCACCGCGCCAGCGCCGGCATCCTCCATCCTGCATATGTTGTCGAGTTTTTCCGACAAGGGAGAGGCTGACACCACCAAGGGGCTGCGCAGCGGCAAGCCCATGTAATTCGTCGTTAGATTCATAATATATATATTTTATTTTTTCTACTACTGCACCGGGGAAAACTCTCCGGCACCCATGAGGGTCATGTCCTCGTAGGTCTTCCAGCGAAGGTTGACCAATTCCTGCGCCAGCGCCATCAGCCGCTCCGCTTCCTCCGGGTTGATGCCCGTCAGCACCTTGTAGCGCATCTCGTTGTAGGCATACTGCCTCAGCGGAATCACAGGACGCGGGGAATCCAGCACAAAGGGGTTCTCTCCCGATTTTCGCAGCGCCGGATTGTAGCGAATCAGGGGCCAGTAACCGGAAGCTACCGCCAGGTCCTGCTGCTCCAGTCCCTTTGTCATGTCAATGCCGTGGGCGATGCAATGGCTGTAAGCAAGCACCAGGGAAGGCCCCGGATAGGCCTCCGCTTCCCGCAGCGCCAACAAGGTCTGCTGTGGATTCGCCCCCATTGCCACCTGGGCCACATAGACGTTCCCATAAGAAATGGCCTGCAGAGCCAGATCCTTCTTCCCCACCCGCTTGCCGCCATAGGCAAACTTCGCCGTGGCAGCCGTGGGTGTGGCCTTCGACATCTGCCCGCCGGTGTTGGAGTACACCTCCGTATCCAACACCAGCACGTTGACGTTGCGGCCGCTGGCCAGCACGTGGTCCAGGCCGGATGAGCCGATGTCGTAAGCCCAGCCGTCGCCTCCCACCAGCCAGACGCTGCGCCGCACCAGCTGGTCGCAAACGGACAGCAGGTCGCCGGCAGCCAGCAGGTCGGCCTGCAGCGCCAGCAGCTTCGCCTTCAGCCGGGCCACCAGCACGCGCTGGGCCCTTATCTCCGATTCCGTACGCTGGGGTGCCTCCAGGATGCCCTGAACCAGCTCCGCTCCCAACGCCGGCTCCAACTGCCTCAGCAGGTCTTCAGCCAGTGCCTGGTGCTTGTCAGTGGCCACCCGCATGCCCAGGCCAAATTCCGCATTGTCTTCAAACAGGGAATTGGACCAGGCCGGACCGCGCCCCTCGGCATTGACGGTCCAGGGGGTCGTGGGCTGGTTACCCCCGTATATGGAAGAGCAACCGGTGGCATTGGCCACCAGCAGGCGGTCGCCAAACAACTGCGACAACAGGCGGACATAGGGCGTCTCGCCGCAACCGGCGCAGGCCCCGCTGAACTCGAACAAGGGCTCCAGGAACTGCGCCCCACGCACGCTGGAAAAGTCAACCCGCGAACGGTCGTTGAAGGGTATCTGCTCGAAAAAGCCGATGCTGCGGCGCCGCTCCTCCACCATGGCCTCCTCCCTGGCATGCAGGTTGATGGCCTTCACGCCGCTTTTCTTCAGGCTCTCCGCCGGACATACCTCCACACAAAGCCCGCAGCCGGTGCAGTCCTCCGCATAAATTTCCAGCGTGTAACGGGTTTCCGGAAAACCACGGGCCGTGATGGGCGCCGACTTGAATTCCAGGGGGGCATTTTCAAGATAATTTTCATGGTAAAACTTGGAGCGAATAACGGCATGGGGACAGACGAAGCTGCAGTTGCCGCATTGTATGCATACGTCGGGCTCCCACGATGGAATGAAATCTGCGATGTCGCGCTTCTCCCATTTCGTGGTGCCGCTGGGATAAGTGCCATCTACCGGCAACTTGCTCACCGGCAACTCGTCACCATGGCCGGCGATCATGAGCGCCGTCACCTCCTGCACAAAGGCCGGTGCCTGTGCCGGAACGGGAAGGGAGAGGTCCGTATGACTGCTGGCAACAGCCGGAACCTTGACTTCAAACAGGTTCTCCAGGGTGTTGTCCACGGCCTTGAAGTTCATCTCCACCACTGCCCTGCCTTTCTTGTAATAGGTCTTTTCAATGGACTTCTTGATCTGGGCGATGGCCTCTTCCCTGGGCAACACCCCGCTCAGGGCGAAGAAGCAGGTCTGCATGATGGTGTTGATGCGGCGGCCCATGCCGTTGTCCTGGGCCACCTGGGTGGCATCTATGCAATAAAACCTGGTCTTGTTGTCAATCAAGGCCTGCTGCAACGGCCGGGGCAGGCGCTCCCACACCACCTCCGGGCCGTGGGGGCTGTTGAGCAGGAAGATGCCGCCGGGCGACAGGTACTTCGAGATTTCTGCTTTGAAAATGAAATTGTACTGGTGACAGGCCACAAAGCCGGCCCTGGAAATCAGATAGGGCTTGCGGATCGGCCGGGGGCCGAAACGCAGGTGGGAGACGGTCTGCGAGCCCGACTTCTTGCTGTCGTAAACAAAATAGCCCTGTGCGTACAGGTCTGTGTTCTCGCCGATGATCTTGATGCTGTTCTTGTTGGCACCCACGGTGCCGTCAGCTCCCAGTCCCAGGAAAACGGCCTTGGTCTCGTCCTCCCGCTCGATGCTGAAGCCGGTATCGAAGGCAAGGCTGGTGTGGGTCACGTCGTCGTGGATGCCGATGGTATAGTGGTTTTTGGGCTGGTCTTTTTTCAGCTCCTCAAAAATGGCACACACCATGGCGGGCGTGAATTCCTTGGAGGAGAGCCCGTATCGGCCGCCGGTGACGGAGGCCAGGCCAGCCGGGCGGTTTCCCTCCGAGAGCGCAGCCACCACGTCGAGGTAGAGCGGCTCTCCCAGAGCGCCCGGCTCCTTGGTCCTGTCCAATACGGTCAGCCGCCTGACGCTGGGAGGCAATACGGCCAGGAAGCGGTCGGCAGCAAAGGGGCGGTAAAGTCGCACCTGCAGGACCCCTACCCTTTCGCCCTGCTGCTGCAGGTATTCGGCTGTTTCTATGGCTGTCTCCGCGCCGCTGCCCATGATGACGATGACGCGCTCCGCCTCCGGGTGGCCAAAGTAGTCGAAAAGCCGGTAGCGCCGGCCCGTCAGGGCGGCCAGGCGGTCCATTTCCTCCTCGACGATCGTCGCGGCTTTCAGGTAGTAGGCATTGGCGCTCTCCCTTCCCTGGAAGTAGGTGTCGGGGTTTTGTGCTGTTCCGCGGATGAAGGGGCGGTCGGGGTTCAGCGCCCTGGACCGGTGCTGCCTGACCAGTTCGTCACTGATCATGGTGCGGATCTGGTCGTCGCTCAGCAGGGTCAGCTTGTTGACCTCGTGGGAGGTGCGGAAGCCATCGAAAAAGTGGATGAAGGGGATGCGGGCACGCAGGGTGGCAGCCTGGGCGACCAGGGCCAGGTCGTGGGCTTCCTGCACGGAGGCGGAGCAAAGCAGGGCCCAGCCTGTGGCGCGGACGGCCATGACGTCCTGGTGGTCGCCGAAGATGCTCAGGGCCTGTGCGGCCAGGGAACGCGCGGCCACGTGGAAGACGGCAGAGCTGAGCTCGCCGGCGATTTTATACATATTGGGGATCATGAGCAGCAAACCCTGGGAGGCGGTGAAGGTCGTGGTCAGCGCGCCGGCCTGCAGGCTGCCGTGGACGGCGCCTGCTGCTCCCCCCTCGTGCTGCATTTCCACTACCTCGGGGATGTTTCCCCAGATGTTGGTGATCTTGCGGGTGGCCCATTCGTCGCAGAGCTCTGCCATCGGGGAAGAGGGGGTGATGGGATAGATGGCGCAGACCTCGTTGGTGCGGTAGGCGACGTAGGCAGCCGCTTCATTGGCATCGATGGTGGCGACTTTTTTATTGGTTGACATAAGTGTTGATGGTTGTCGGTTGTTGCGTTTTAAAGTTTGAGGGCGCTTTAGGGCGTCTTTGAAGTTAAAAAGGTGCCTTATTACTTGGGAAGGGCGCTCGTCGGGCGGTCCTTGGCCCGCTCGACGAGGAGGCTGCCTCAAAAATACCATTAGAGAGGCGCCGCCCCTAAATAGTCGCGGGGGGGGTCGGGCGCC
>JBEAYO010000088.1:0-9936 GCA_041159285.1 Bacteroidota bacterium
GGACGACGAGGACAGTGGGGACTCCCAGCTTCAATTCACCATTGTGACCAATACGCAGCATGGGACTGTATTCCTGAACGGGCAGCCCCTGGGCGTGGGTGACCATTTCACCATGAAAGATGTTTATTCCAGTGCGGTGCAATACACCAACACCAACCCCGATGCTGAACACGATTATTTCACCTTTGGGGTCAATGACGGCAGCGGGGGTTATTTTGGCACCCCCCGGTTCAATATCAAAATAGATCCGAATGCCGAGCCATCCGGCTTGAGCGCTGCAGTGGAAGGCGTCCGTCTCGGCTTGTTCCCCAATCCGGCCGCCTCGCGCGTCACGGTTGAGCTGCCATCAGAGGTAGCTGGCAGCACCCTCATCACGGTGTCAGACATGCAGGGCAGGGGCTGGCTTCGCCGCGAGTTATCGGGCAGGTTGCGCAGCGCCGAGCTGTCCATCTCCGACCTGCCAGCCGGCATGTACCTGGTGCAGGTTCGCACGGAGGCCGGCCTGTTTGCCGGGAAACTGGTGGTGGAGCGATAAGGACGAAGGAGGCTGTGCACCAGTCCTGCTTTTCTGAAAATTCCACGAGGCTGTATCAAAAGTGTTTCGCCGCCGCAGGCGGTGGAAGTCTTTTGAGACAGCTTCGATTTCAGGGCGTAGGGGGGGCCGAAGGCCCGCCCTACGCCCTTTCCACAAGTTAGACAGCACCGGCGGAAATGGATAGCCGGATCTTTTCAGTCAGTCTTCTTTCCGGGCATCAAACCGGCGCCTGCGGTTTTTTTTAAATCAAACCCAAAGAAGTCAGGAACTACCTGCCAGACACATTGTTTATTATCTTTTACACAGGCAAAGAGAAAACTCACAGCGGGGAGAAAAACGTGCTCTAAAGCAATGCTATTTCTATGAGGTACATGATTACCGGTGCCAGCGGTTATATTGGCTCCCAACTCGCCCAGCGCCTTGCCAGCCAAGGACACCAGGTACATGCCCTGTACCACAATCCTTCCAAGGCCCACGCCCTGAAAAACATACCTGGCATCCGCCCTTTTCATGGCGACATCCTCCATCCCGAGAGCCTGAGAGAAGCTGTTCTAGGCTGCGACGGCGTATTCCACCTCGCCGCCTACACAAAACCCTGGCACCGGAACCCCAACACTTACCAGCGGTACAATCTGGAGGGCGCCCTCAACGTATTTCACATAGCCAGGGCGGCCGGCGCCAACCGGGTCGTCTTCACCTCCACCGCCGGCGTCATCAATCCCTCCTTCGGCAGGCCCTCCATCGAAGACAGCCCCCGCACACTCGACTACTTCACTGAATACGAGCGCACCAAGGCGCAGGCAGAGGACAAGGCTCGAGAGTTTAGCAAGGCAGGCATGGAAATCATCACCGTGAACCCTTCCCGCGTCTATGGCCCCGGATTGCTCAGTTCAGGCAACGGCGTCACCCGCATGCTGAGCTACTATCTGAAAGGCAGGTTCAGGATCATTCCCGGCGACGGGAGCAGCATCGGCAATTATGTTTACGTTGAGGATGTGATCAACGGCCATATTCAGGCCATGCACCAGGGGCGCCCGGGCGAACGCTATATTTTGGGAGGAGACAATATTTCCTACAACGACTTCTTTGATTTGTTATCGGACGTCAGCGGGAAGCACTTCCGGATGTTCCACGTTCCTTTTTACCTCCTTCACACCGCGGCATCCCTCATGGAGCTCCGTGCCAGGCTCACCGGTGCGGAGCCCTTGCTGACTCCCCCCTGGGTCAAAAAATACCTGCACGACTGGGAGTTGTCCAGCGAAAAGGCGGAGCGGGAACTGGAATATGCAGTGACTCCCCTCGACCTTGGCATGTCGAAGACCCTGGACTGGCTGAAACGGGGCAATCATTTGGCAACCATCACATCATAGAGGGCAGTACAGCAGTGCTGAGCCAGAACTCCTCGATTTTTCGAACCACATTGAAGAAAAGGTCGTAGTCAACCGGCTTGCGGATATAGCAGTTCACATGTGATGAGTAGCAGCTCAACACATCCTGTTCCGCGGAGGACGTTGTAAGGACGACTACCGGAATGCTGCGCAGTCTCTCGTCATTTTTTATTTCTGAGAGTACTTCAATCCCATTTTTTTTCGGCAGGTTCAGGTCCAGGATGATCAGGTCAGGGGTAGTGGCTTTTTCAAATGGGGTTTTTTTTCTGAGAATATCCAATGCCTCCACTCCGTTCATCGCAATGCTGAGGTTAATTTTTATTTTTACTTCTTTAAATGCTTCCTGGGCCAGCCGAATGTCTCCGGGATTATCTTCTACCAATAAAATATTCACGGGTCGTTTTTTTTTCATTTTCAAATCAATGTTCACGTTTATACTTTTCCTTCCCGATTCATCAACCAAGGCAAACCATTCAGGCTGATGGTTGGAATTGGATGCTGCGGGTAAAATGCAAAAGTATGCACAGGAATTGCTTGGTTTTTAATTACAAGACGGGGTCTGATATTTTGAAAAAAGAATGCCAAAGAATCAAGCAACCGGAATGCGGGAAATATAAAATAAGGCGTCAAAAGCAGAAAATATGCCGGTGCAGAAGGTATTTTTGTTCCTTCATTGCGCTGAAATGTCCAAACATCAACTAATGCAAAATTTACACCAATTCCAGGGCCTCTTTGAGCAATACATGCAGGAGCACCAGTTCAGGAGCGTGCCCGTTGAACTGTACAATCCCGTCAACTACATCCTCTCGCTGGGCGGGAAACGCATTAGGCCACTGATGGTACTGGCGGGTCATTCCCTGTTTGACCAGGAGGTGGAAAAATCCCTGCCTGCGGCCTATGCCGTGGAACTGTTCCACAACTTCACCTTGCTGCACGACGACATCATGGATGCGGCCCCGCTGCGGCGGGGAAAGCCGACGGTGCATGTGAAGTACAATGCGAACATCGGCATCTTGTCGGGGGATGTCATGTTCGCCTTGGCATACGACTATCTCCTTCGGCTCCGTTGCGAGCAGCTTCCGGATGTGCTGTCAGTGTTTACGCAGACGGCCATAGAGATTTGCGAAGGGCAGCAAATGGACATGAATTTTGAGCAGCAGGAAAATGTGGCCATATCCGATTACATCCGGATGATAGAGTTGAAGACCGCGGTGCTGCTGGGTGCAGCCTTGAAGATAGGGGCATTGTCGGCTGGTGCTCCGCTGGAGGAGGCTTTCCTGTTGCATGAGTTTGGCCGCAGCCTGGGCATTGCCTTTCAACTGCAGGATGATGTGCTGGACACTTACGGGGATCCATCTAAGTTTGGCAAGAAAACGGGGGGTGACATTGTGCAGAACAAGAAGACCTACCTGTACCTCAAGGCGATGGAGTTGGCGGATGAGCGCACGGGCAGCGAGCTTCGCGGGTATTACAGCGGCAGCGGGATGGCGGAGGAAGAGAAGATTGCCGCGGTGACGGCCATTTTCGACAGCTTGGGCGTGAAGGAAGCTGCCGGGCAGGTGATGCAGAAGTATCAGCAACGGGCCTTGGATTTCCTGGCAGCCGTTTCTGTAGCTCCACAAAAAAAAGCAGTCCTTGCTGATTTTGCCGAGTCCTTGCTGCGGAGGGAATATTAGAAATTGTTGCGAGGGGGATATCAGGGGGCGGAGGGAAGGTCCTTGCCATCAAAAAGCCAGCTTTGTTGGAAACAAAAGGCCTCTTTCTTTGCTACTTAGGCCCGCCGGAATCAATATGGCAATAAAAAAAAGGAGCAACCACCGAAGCGGTTACCCCTCACACTATGAAACACTATATTTTTAATTTTTCCGGGAGCGGAAATCTCTCCCTGGAAAAAGGCAATTGCAAAATTCATGTGCCTTGTGCAGGCCAGGATTTGATATCAAAGGTAGATATTTTATACATATTTGCAAATTTTCACCATGAAAATGTTGAGTTTCGGAGAAAAGCAGCCTTGGGAAAAAAGATTGGAGGCAGTGCCTGTTTTGTACCTTGTGAAAAAATAGGAATCCCCTTAAAAAAAAAGGTCAAAATCAAGGGGTATATGCCTGTCCTTCACACGAGGGCTTTTGCCGGAGCTTCGATGCGCTGCCTGCTTTAAAAAGTGCGCGGGGTCGGCCCTGCACGCTGGAGGCTGTCTCAAAATACCCGGCAGTCCGTTCCGCCGGTGCCGATTGGCGCCGGGAAAGGGCATTCGGCCTGCCGCAGGCAGGCCGAATGCCCTAAAATCCCCCTCTTCCGCCGCGGTTTGGCGAAGCCCTGTGCGTCTTTTGCGAGAAGGTGCCTCGCCAAAGGGTCTTTTGAGACAGTCTCGAAGGGATTTTCAGGGTGGCGAGCAGGCCAGGCGGCACCGTTTGCTGTGGTGGCTGAGCAGAGCCGAACCCAGTGCAGCCGAATCCCTTTAATTTTGAGGGGGATTCAAAAACATGGCAGATTGCCCCGGACTTTGAAAGCAGGTTCTGTCGCAGTCAGCGTCAAAAGCCCGGGGGATTGCAAAACTTTTTTGTGACGCTGAAAGTTTAGGTGGGTAGCAATAACTTGCAAACGCCGATAATCCATTACACTTTTACATAAAAATCAATGATATGAAAAAAATTGTTTTTCTCTTTTGCCTGTTGCTGCCAAGCATCGCATTGCTTTCCCAGGACCGGGAAGCAGTGCTGCAGCGCCTTCGTGTTGACGTCGTTTACCTGGCATCCGACCTGCTCGAAGGCCGGGAGACGGGCAAGCAAGGCGAAGAAATGGCAGCCCAGTATATTGCAAGCCGCTTCCGCGAGGCAGGCCTGCAGCCCGGCGGCAAAGACGGCAGCTGGTACCGTCCCTTCAGCTTCCAGTTCAGCTCCAACCCCCACGGCGGCGGAGGCGGCGAGCAGCGCACCGGCAAGAACGTGGTGGGCTACATCGACAACGGCGCCTCCAGTACCGTTGTCATTGGCGCCCACTACGACCATCTGGGACTGGGCATCCCGGGTGCCTCCCTCCATGGCAGCGACAGCCCTGTGGTGCACAATGGCGCTGATGACAATGCCAGCGGCGTGGCGGCCCTGCTGTTCCTGGCCCAGCACCTCAAGGAAAAGGGCCCCAGGAGCAACAATTATCTCTTCCTGGCATTTTCTGGCGAAGAACTGGGTCTCTTCGGCTCCAAAAAATACATGGAAGACCCTTTCACAGACCTCAAATCGGTCAATTATATGCTCAATATGGACATGGTGGGCCGGCTCAACGAGGAGAGAGTCCTTGCCGTCAATGGCGCAGGCACTTCCCCGGCCTGGAAAGAAGCCCTTGAAAACGTGAAAGCGGGCAACCTGCGCATAAAGGCCTCGGAAAGCGGCATGGGGCCCTCGGATCACGCCTCCTTCTACCTGGCTGACATCCCGGTGCTGCATTTCTTCACCGGTCAGCATGCAGATTACCACAAGCCCAGTGACGACAGTGAGCTGGTGAACTACGAGGGGCTTTACGACATCTCTCTTTTCATCGCCGGCTTGATTGAGAAAGTGGATGTTGCCGGCAAGATTGCCTTTACCAGGACCAAGGATGAGTCGCAGCAGGCGGCCAGCTTCAAGGTCACCCTCGGCGTGATGCCCGACTATGTCTTTGACGGCGAGGGCATGCGCATAGATGCCGTGCTGGCTGATCGCCCGGCTCAAAAGGCGGGGCTTGAAAAAGGGGATGTGGTCATTCAGATCGGCGACCTGAAGGTCAAGAGCATTTATGACTACATGGAGGGTCTGAGCAAGTTTAAAAAGGGCGACAAGGCCATGGTGAAGGTCCGCCGTCAGGACAAGGTGGTGGAGCGGGAGGTGGTGTTCTGAGTTGAGGCCGGTAAAGGACACATGGCGGACCTGCAAGGCCCGCCATGTGTACAGAAATCCCGAACCTGGTCAAAAAAAGACCCGGCGAGCTTTTGAAATGCGTTTCATCGGCGCTGCCGGGGCTTCGGAAAGGGCAATCGGCGGGCCTGTGGCCTGCCGATTGCCCTATAAGTGCTTTTAGGCCAGGTTGTGTAAAAGTCCCCGGGCGCAGTGCCTCTCTTTGAAAAGGGAGCGGGGCGCAGCCCCGCGCCCTAAAAAACTTCTTCCCGGCCGCGGTTTGGCTTCGCCAAAGAAGTTTTTTAGGCGCTCGGCGGGTCTATAGCCCGCCGAGCGCCCTTTCCTGAAGCCGTGCGGAACCGGCGGAACCAGCCGTTAGGACTTTTACACAACCACTCTTTTCTATTGAAGATGCCTCGCAAAAGGGGCTTTCGATGCAGCATTTTAAGGGTGACGGGCGGACCATTACATTAGCTCCAATACGCTCCGCATTAAAAAGAGCACAAGGTGCACCTAAGCGCGCCGCCGAACGCCCTTTCCGGGAGACAAGCTTTACTACAGGCTGAGGTGGCTGGGAGAAGCCGAGGCCCTTGAAATTTAAGGAGATTCCAAAACTCTAAAGCGTTGAGAAATAGCGGCCGTTAACCGAGAGCGAAAATCAACAGAAGGCGGGTGGAAAAAAGACATCGGGGGGATGTGCAACCATCTCCGGAAAAGGTTTCCCGGAAAGCCGTCCGATACACATCCCCCCTGGTGTCACCTGTAATCATCATGAAAAACGAGTGAACAAATTGCTTTGAATTTACTATATATCTTGCGTGCGATGACAAATAAGCCAGGGAATCAGTCAAACGACTGGTTCGTCAATTCAGAGAGCCGAACCAGTTCCTGGTATTCCTGCGGTGTAAGCCCATCCATCACATAATCCAGCGGATTCACAGGCTTCCCCTTGTGATGGACCTCATAGTGGCAATGCGGTGCGGTTGATATTCCCGTACTGCCCACCGTGCCGATCTGCTGCCCCTTCTTCACCTTCTGCCCCCTCTTCACGGTGATGGTGTACATGTGCCCATACAGCGTCTTATAACCATAGCCGTGATTGATGACCACGTGCTGTCCATAGCCGTTTTTCTTGTTGCCCACCTCGATGACCACGCCGTCGCCAGTGGCCTGAATAGGCGTGCCTTTGGGAGCCGTGAAGTCAATGCCGGTGTGCATGCGGACAATCTTGTGCACCGGATGCATGCGGTAGCCAAAGCCCGAGAGCAACTCCACCCCGCGGTCGAGTTTGTCGGAGTTCACAGGCTTGATGGAAGGAATGGAAGACAACCTGGCCTCCTTCGACTTCGCAACTTTCTCAATTTCGTCATACGATTTCGCCTGGGCGGCCAATTGCCGCTTCAGCTTGTCCACTTTCTGCCGGAGCTGCGCCATGGCATTGCCGGAGGAAGGGTAATTCTGCAGCTCCGTGTAGCGCTCGGAGCCACCAATCCCGCCTTCCCAGATGTCCTCGTCCATCGGTTCCATGTTCAGCACCACCCGGTGTATAGTGCGGTCCCGCTCCTGCAGGTGGTTCAATTCCTTTGTCAGCCGCCCGTAGTCGCTTTCAAACATGCTGAGCTGTCCCTTGAGCTGCTGAATCTCCTCCATGTACAATTTTTCCTTCACGGAAGGCAAAAAACGCCATCCGGCTGCCACGATGATGGCACTGGTCACGATGATGGCCGACTGAAAGCCCAGGAAGCGGATCAGCCGCTCGCGCATCGTGACCCTGCGGCGCTCGTATTGCAGCGTGTGTACATTGTAAACAAATCGGTCTTTCACCGAGTGAAAAAACAAGCTGGACAAACCGCTGAAAAATCCACCCAAAGCGGTGAATGCTGCCCTGAAAAAGGAGGCCAGCCAGCCGAAGGCCGACGACAGGGCTGCCACAGCACTGGCTTTGTTGAAGAATTTTTCTCGCCTCATATTTATTCTCTTGTTGTTCAATAAGCTACATTTGCAGCCTGTATGCAATTGCTGCTAAATGATGCATGCTGTTGAGAGTGTGCATCTGAGGTTCCCTTCTTGTGTCAAGAATTAGTTTTTTTTGAATATCCACAGGTTGACAGGGAGACGCCGGCGCAATCATAAACTTAGAAACAGGTTCGGACACATTTGGTCATTCGCGAAAAAACAGTACCGCTTTTGCGCTCCAACCGCCGGATTTTCTCGGTATGTTCGATGAGCGTTTTTTGAGGCTTTGGCAAATATGGTGAAATATCCTGACAAAAAAGAATGTTTCGGGTGACATTTTAACACACTGTTTTCAGCCGAAATTAAATTTAATCACAAGTGATTGTTTTTCATGGGTTTTTTGAAACAAAAATAAATTTATTAACTAAAAAAAAATTAGTATTTTTTTGAATTGTAAATCTTTGCTTAAAAAGTTTTGCAGTTTTTTTCATCGGTTACATCTTAAAAAAATAATTAATGACTTCCAGAGAAATTCGCCAAACCTTCCTTGCCTTCTTCGCGTCCAGGCAACATAAAATTGTGCCTTCTGCTCCTATTGTGAACAAGGACGACCCCACCCTGATGTTCACCAATGCCGGCATGAACCAGTTCAAAGACTACTTCCTGGGCACCCAGATCCCCGAGATCAGGCGGATTGCCGACACCCAGAAGTGCCTGCGCGTGAGCGGCAAGCACAATGACCTGGAAGAAGTGGGCCGCGACGGATACCACCACACCATGTTCGAGATGCTGGGCAACTGGTCCTTCGGGGATTACTTCAAGGAAGAAGCCATCGCCTGGTCCTGGGAATTGCTCACCGCCGTTTACAAACTTCCCAAGGACCGCCTCTACGCTACGGTCTTTGAGGGCAGCGCAGCTGAAGGCCTGGCACCTGACCACGAGGCGCTCGAGTTCTGGAAACGATGGCTGCCGGAGGATCACATCCTCTTCGGCAACAAAAAAGACAACTTCTGGGAGATGGGCGACACCGGCCCCTGCGGCCCCTGCTCCGAGATACACATCGACATCCGCAGCGACGAGGAGCGCGCCCGGGTGCCTGGTGCTTCCCTGGTGAACACCGGCGACCCCCTGGTGGTGGAAATCTGGAACAACGTGTTCATCCAGTTCAACCGCAAGTCGGACGGCTCCCTGGAGGAGCTGCCGGACAAGCACGTGGACACCGGCATGGGCTTCGAGCGCCTCTCCATGGTGGTGCAGGGAAAAACCGCCACGTACGACTCCGATGTCTTCACGCCCGTCATTTTATTCATCGAAAATGAGAGCGGCATTAAATACAAGGGGCAATATCCCGCCATGGACGACCTGCGCCCGGCACCTTCCGTCATGAGCGACATCGCCATGCGCGTGGTGGCGGACCACATCCGGGCCGTGAGCTTCACCATCGCCGACGGGCAGCTGCCGGCCAATACCGGCGCGGGCTATGTCATCCGCCGCATCCTGCGCCGTGCCGTGCGCTACTATTATTCCTTCCTGAACATCCGCGAGCCCTTCCTCTGCCGCATCGTCCCCCTGCTGGCAGATATGTTCGCCGATGTGTTCCCGGAACTGAAGGCACAGCAGCAGCAAGTGGCCAACATCATCCAGGGAGAGGAGCGCGCCTTCCTGCACACCCTGGAGACCGGCCTTCGCCGCTTCGCCGATTTGTCTGTGAAAGATGGCGTCATCAATGGTGCCGATGCCTTTGAACTGTACGATACCTTCGGCTTCCCCATCGACCTCACCCGCCTGATGGCGGCCGAAAAAGGCTGGCAGGTGGACGAGGCCGGCTTCGACAGCGCCATGCAGGCCCAGAAGGAAAGGGCCCGCGCGGCGGCAGCCAAGGAAACCGGCGACTGGAACATCCTGCACTCTGGCGAGGATGTGGTCTTTGTGGGCTACGACCAGCTCCGCGTCAGCGGCGCCAGGGTCTTGCGCCACCGGACCGTCAAGGACAAGAAGGGGAGCCAGTTCCAGGTCGTGATCAACCAGACGCCCTTCTATGCAGAGAGCGGGGGCCAGCACGGCGATACCGGCACCCTCGACTTTGGCGGCGAGCTGGTGCGCGTGGTGGACACGCAAAAAGAGAACGACCTGATCGTGCACATCCTGGAAAAGCTACCCGCCAACCTCTCGGCACCAGTCACTGCCA
>JBEAYO010000089.1:0-9886 GCA_041159285.1 Bacteroidota bacterium
CGAGTTTTACTGTCAGGAACTTACCTACAGCGCAGCGGATGGATTCAGCACCGGTGGCCCGGACCTGGGACACACGGCTTTCTTGTTTGACGGAACCGGGAATGTCACGCGTTTGGGAGACCTCATCTTCAACACTTCCATGACTAATGGTGGTACGACCGTCAATGTTGAACTGCGCATCTGGGTCAGCAAGGCGATTTACGATGCCTGGAAAACAACACCCCCAGCCAACCTGCCCTTCAAGTTCGGACCTGCCTTTGACGGGGCCTTCAACGGGGCAACTTTCGGCTACGCCTCTATACTCCCCAAAACCACTGCGGAGGCCTGCGGCTATGTCAACCTCGCCCTCGAAATCCCCGCGGCAGCTCCCTGGGGCCACCTGGGAACCAAAACTAACACCTGGAAGACTACCGTCCAGGAATATGCGCTGACTGAAATCGGCTTCAACCTGACGGATTACGGCATCGACAATTCGGGTTTGATAGGAGGTGACTCCTGCGACTTTCCTTACCGCACCTTTGTCGTGAAGTCGCGCTCTTCAGAGGCCTTCACCGCAGCCCTTAAGGACTTCGGTGGCCCCTATGCCTGGGGCAAGCCTAATTCAACGGTAGGGGGTGCCAATGCACTTATTTCCTGCCTGAATCCTTCCATTCCACTGGAGGGCTTGCCTGTTTGGAACAATGCCACCTATAACTGGTCCACGGTGGATGGAAATATTCTGACCAGCCCGCCGACGACGCGAATAATAAATGTGGATAAGCCAGGGACCTATACCTTGACTGTTGTATTAGAAAACGGCTGCCCTGTGGAACCCTACGTGGCCGTGGTAGCCGATGACCCGACCAAGCCAAAATTCGAATCCGTGGTGATTAACCCCACGGTGGCCTGTAATGGCAACGACGGCTCGCTGAGCTTGTCAGTGACCGGCGGAAAGGCTCCCTACGCCTATTCCTGGTCCAGGGTGCCCTCGGGCTTTAGCTCCACACAGCAGAACCCGACCGGATTGTCGGCGGGTGTATATACCGTGACTGTTTCCGATGTGAACACTTGTAGCTCCACTGCCACAGGAACCATCATTGCACCGACCTTCAGCCTAAGCAGCTCCCCTACCAACGTCAGCTGCAACGGCCTCAAGGACGGGGCCATTGACCTGACAGTGACCGGAACGCCGCTCACGGCCACCTATACTTATTTGTGGTCGAGCGGCAACCTCACGCAAGACCTCAGCAACCTCGGAGCCGGCTCCTACACGGTGACGGTGACGAACAACTTTGGTTGCACCAGAACAGCGACTTACACCATCACCCAGCCTGCACCGCTGGCACTCAGCTTTGTAGCGGTGAACGACACGGATCCGCTTCCCGGAGCCGCCAACGCCAACGGCAGCATCGATCTGACGGTCAGCGGCGGAACGCCTGCTTACACCTATTCCTGGGGAGACGGTCCCACCTCGGAAGACCGCTCCGCATTGCAGCGCGGCACCTATGCGGTGACTGTCACTGACAGCAAAGGCTGTACCGCAGCTGGCAGCGTCCAGATCTGGGAGCCGGAGATTTGCAATGACGGGATTGACAACGACGGGGATAACCTGGTGGACTGCGAAGATCCGGATTGTGCCGTTCCGCCGCCGGGCACACCGAGCAACCCGCCTGTTTGCGTCAACCAGCTCATGGTCTTTTACAGCGTGACGGATGATCCGATGGTGGATTATCTGTGGACGGCGCCTGCCAACGCCATGATTCTCTCTGGCCAGACCACCAATTCTGTAGAGGTGAAGTGGACCAGCACGCAGAGCGGACAGCTCTGCGTCCAGGCCGTGAAAGATGGCTGCTATAGTGAAAAGTCCTGCGTGACGGTTAATCCGACGACAGTGCCGGTCAAACCGACTGCAATAGATCTTAACTAACCATCAAGGCAATAGGTATAAATATAGAACAAATTAAATCGACATCTCAAGATACATTAGTTACCATGAACAGAAAATCTACTATCATTTTATCCTTACTGACATGCCTTTTGGCTTTTCTATGCAGTCAGGTAACTGCCCAGACAGTAATCAACAAACTCTACCTGTCTGACGGCCAGGTGCTGGACAGGGTGGACCCGGTGGTCACCATGGACAATACAACCGCGCAGTCAAATACGCTTGTAAAAGGAACTGCGAGTTTTGTCAGCAGTACTTCCTTCAAAACAGCCAACGGCGGAACTGCCAGCTCCATCAGCTCGCCAACCCCTTTCACCATTGCCGCAGGTAACGACAGGATGCTCATCGTGGTCATCGGTTCCAGACCCACCGTGCCTGTTGATTCGGTGAAGTTCGGGACGAGAAAGCTAACCCGCCTGGGTACTGCTGTGACCAACGGAACCTCGGTCCGGACAGAACTATGGTACCTGCTGGCCCCGCCGGTTTCCTCCGCTACAGTTACAGCTCACTGGACTGGCTCGCTGGAGGCGGTCTTGGGGGCGGCATATTTTACTGGTGTGGACCAGACCAGCCCCTTTGTTAGTACTTCGCTGAGCGGAAACACATTGTCAGGAACCAGTATTTCCGTAAGTACACCTTCCAGTTCAGGTGACGTGGTAGTTGACATCATAGGCAGGGCTGCCTCTAACAACTTTACTTCTTCATCACCTGGATCAATTATTTCTGCTACCGGAACAAACAGTATCACGATTGTATCCAGCTACAAGTCCGGGGCTGGCGTCACCACGCCGACCACGACGATGTCGTCGATAGCCTCTAACCCTTCTGACCCCTATGCTATAGGAGCCGTTGCGTTAAAGGGAGCCTCGAACGAGGACGCCTTCTTCCAGATGCCATCGCCGCTTTGCACCGGTTACACCATACCCGCGGGACAAACCATCACGGTGACGGCGCATGCCACGGCTGTGACAGGCTCCTTCGGCGCCACGGTCAATGCCAGCATGTTGCTGGGCTACGACTCGCTCAAGACGGTGCTGCTGACCGACGCCACGGCAGTCTGGGACGCGGGCACTTCCACGCTCACCTGGACGGGGACCCTGGCCAGTCCGGCCAACATCCCCCTGGGCGAGCAAATCGCCATATTGATAAAGAACAACGATCCCAATCTTACCTTCAAGGTTGACTTCGACAGCCAGACCAAGCCCTCGGTGGTTCAATTGCCGACCACTACCCGGATTGACGTCACGAGCGTGCAGGTATATCCCGTTCCCTATCCGGCCGGCAGCACCATCACCTCATCGGCACAAGGGTCCACGGTATATGTCAGGGCAGTGGTGATCAACCCCTTTGGAGATGACGACATCAAGTCCTCTACATTCCGGGTAATTGACCCTTCCATGGTGACGACGAGCGTGACCCCTGTGACGGTGGATTCCAACGGCTGCACGAAGACCTTCCAATACGCGGCCACGGTTTCTGACCTCGGCACCTACACCTTCCGGGCGGTAGCCTCCCAGGGCACGGAGGGAACGGTCAAGGACTCGCTTGAAACCACGCTGGCCACCGTGTCAAGCGGCGGTTTCACGGTGGATAAGGAGTTGACCACACCGGCAGCTGGTCCCTACAAAGTGGGGGACATTCTCACCTTCACCTCTACGGTCACCGCGGGTGGCAGCGGCATTGGCAAGCTGCCACTGCACGATGAGTTCGATGCCGCCTGCATGCGCTACATCAGCGCCTCTGTTCCTCCTACAGAATTAAACTATGGGGAAATTAGCTGGGCCAATCTCGGCTCGGTGGCAGCAGCAGGCACCAAGGTGGTCACCACGAAATTTGAGGTCATCGCCAACTGCAGTCCCATGACCAATTCGGCCCAATCGGAGGGTGCGACCACGACTGCCGGATCACCCCTGCCGGTAATCAGCGATGTGGTCAACTTCGAGGTCTCCGAGGCACCGACGGTAGTAGTTGATAACGTCTGCCTGAGCGCCCTGTCCACCACCAACATAGCAGTGTTGGCAAACGACAGCGATGCCGACGGCGATATTTCGACAGTCAGCATCGTGAGCAATCCGCTCGCTGCAAAAGGCAGTATTTCACTCGTGGGTAACACGATTGACTTCACGCCCGGCTCGTTGACAGAGGAAGACACGGTGGGCTTCCGCTACCGCGTTTGCGACTTGCAGGGCTTGTGCGACACTGCCTGGGTCGTGGTTCGTTACTCGACCACCAACAGCGCACCGGTCGCCAACTTCGACGCTGCAACTACCACGGCTGGTCGCGAGCTTTCCCTGGCCATCCTCGGCAATGACACCGATGTTGATGGTTTCTTTGACGTGGGCACCCTGACGATCACCGATGCGCCTGATTTCGGTTCCCTCACCATCAATCCGGACGGCAGCATCAATTATATACCGAACCCGGGCTTCGAGGGCCAGGACCAGTTCATTTATCAGATTAGCGACACTGGCTGTCCTACGCCGGCACTGTCTGACACCAGCCTGGTCCGCATTAACGTGTTCGATTCCTATTATGTTTGCTCCGGCACGCCTTCCGACCTGGCAGTTCCTGCCATCCCGGATGCAGTCAGCTATACCTGGACACTGCCTCCAGGTGCCATGATCATTGGCCCCAGCGATGGAAATCTTCTCTATGTGGACTGGTCGGGTGTTGTCAAAGGCGTTCGCCATGAGGTGTGTGCCCGTGCAACCAACTCCTGCGGCGACGGCATGGACTTCTGCGTGGGTGTGACAGTGGATAGTGTCGCGCTGGACATGACCATGGAAAACGTAGCCTGTTTTGGCGACAACACCGGTTCAATAGACCTGACTGTGACCAATGGCCTTCCGGATTTCACCTTTGCCTGGTCCAACGGCAACACCGCAGAAGACATCAACGGCCTGGTGGCTGGCACCTACACGGTGACGGTAACCAGTGAATTCGGTTGCACTGCCACTAAGTCGGCGACCATCACGCAGCCTGCGGCTGCCATTGACATTACCGGAACAGTGACTGATGTAGTAGGCATGGCGCTCGGTTCTATTGACATCTCGGTGACTGGCGGTACGACTAACCTGCAGGAAGACTTCAACGGTGGGGAGTGGAATTCTTTGAATTTTGAGATTGGATCAGAAACAGGCACTGCCGCAGGTGGATATTACCAGAGCACAGGCGGAACCAGGGGAACCCTGCGCACAGTCAACAGCAATCTGATTGGCACGGCCTCCGATCCGTTGGTGGTTGAAGCTACGCTGGTTTTCACAGCAGCCACTCAAATTGCCTTCATTGGAACAAGGAGCACCGGCCTTGCTGTTGCTGCCAGTACCAATGAGCCTTCCAATAGCTTATATCTAAGGATTCATAACTTCGGTAGTGGGGACACTGATTTAAGTGAAGGAGGATCCACTATTCAACAGATAACCCCTGGAGCTGCTTTTTACGGCATTAACAATCCAATCCGTGTCAGGATGGAGGACAACGGCAGCAGTGTCACTGTCACTCTCACCAACCTGACTACCAACGCTACAAATACTTTTACCCAAGCTACTACCTATAGCAGTGGTTTTAATCATTTGGTGTTTTCTGGCGGTGATGCAACGCAGTGGGACAGCATCAGCGTATCCCCTTATTATGTCTATTCCTGGGACAGCCCAGCCTACACGCAGGATGTCAGCAACCTGGAAGGAAATGCCTACACAGTGGTGGTGACAGATGCCAATGGCTGTACCGCTGCAAAGACCTTCGTAGTGGATGACCCGGGTGTACCTCTCAAAATAGTGGGCATCGTGCCTACGCACCTGGCTTGCAAAAATGATAGCACGGGTGCGGCAGATTTGTCGATCATTGGCGGAACAGGACCATTTACATTCGCTTGGTCCGGGCCCTCTGGCTACACTGCAACCACAGAGGACATCTCTATGAGGCCTGCTGGAACTTACTCGGTGACAGTAACAGATGTCGGCACCAGTGCTATGGTAACCGCCAGTGTCACCCTGAACGAGCCGGCCCAGGCCTTATCGGCAACACTGGCTCACGACGATATTTCCTGCGGCGGTCAGACCGACGGCAGCATTGACCTGACTGCATCAGGTGGTGTGTTGCCTTATGAGTATCTATGGTCCAACGGTGCAGCAACTCAAGACATCAGCGGCCTGGCAGCCGGCTCCTACACGGTGACCATCACGGATGGCAACGGCTGCACCATTACCGCTACAAAAGCAATCACTACACCTGTAGATCTTGAAGCCAGCGCAGTTGTCTCTGACACGCCCTGCGATCCGGGCAATGCTGGTTCTATTGACCTCACTGTGACTGCTGGTACCCCCAATGGTTACCTGTGGAGCAACGGTGCTACTACCGAAGACGTTTCCGGCCTTACCACCGGCAAGTACTCCGTGACCATTACAGACGTAAATGGCTGTGAGTCCTATTATACCTACGAGGTGAAAGAGGTCTGCATCGGGGTCGCCAAGGCCGTGGCCAGCAACGTCAACAATGGAGACGGCACCTACACGGTGACTTATGATGTGAAGGTAAGGAATGACGGCGATGTCATACTGAATAACGTACAGGTGACTGAAAACCTGGATGTCACCTTTGCTGCCCCGGCGTCCTTCATGTTGCTGGATGTAACCAGCAGTGAATTTTCGCTCAATGGCGGATTCACCGGCACTGGCGCCAATACCAACCTGCTGGCTTCCGGCCAGACGCTCCTCGTAGGAGACAGCGCCTACATCAGCTTCGTGGTAAAAGTAACACCGGGTGCTTACCTTGGACCATATGACAACACTGCATCTGCCAGCGGCTCCAGCCCCGACGGCATCATGACTGTTGATGATTCCGAGTCCGGCACTGATCCCGACCCGGATATGGACGGTCCTTTCAACAACAGCACACCGACGCCGGTGACCTTCCCGGAAAATCCGGTGATAGGTATTGCCAAGGCTGTGACGAGCGGTCCGACGATCCAACCGGATGGCAGCTACCTGCTTTCCTTCCGCTTCATACTTCAGAACGCAGGCGACGTGCCGCTTAAGAACGTACAGGTTACTGACAACCTGCTGACGACCTTTGGTGCCACGGCCACTGTGACAGTAGATAGTATCCGCAGCCCCGATCTGGCTGAAAATAACGCCTACAACGGCAACACGAATGTGAACATGCTGCTGGGGACAGACGTGATGCAAATCAACGAGTTTGATACCATTGATTTGTACCTGCGCGTAGTTCCTGCAGGCGCCGGTCCGTTCCAGAACACTGCTACAGCCAGTGGCAACGGCCCCGGCGGCACGCCGACCACCGACATTTCTGACAACGGCACGAATCCGGACCCTGACAATGACGGCAATCCTAATGAACCAGGCGATAACACGCCCACGCCTATCACTTTCCCGGAAAATCCGGAGATTGCATTGGCAAAGCGCCTGAGCGCCGGTCCTGTCAGCAATGGAGATGGCACTTATGAGATTTCCTATTCTTTCATCATCAAGAACGTAGGAGATGTATTGCTGAAGAACGTAGAACTGGTGGACGATCTCGGTGCGGTTTTCTCCGGCGCCAGCTTCACGGTCAACCAACTCACTACTTCTGCCAACCTGACTAAGAACCCTGCCTACACGGGCACCACGGTTGGCAGCACCAACATGCTGGCCGCCGGCAACGAGCTGTCTGTAGGCGAGCAAGGAACGGCCACCGTGTCAATCACGGTGACGCCCGGCTCTAACCTCGGTCCCTACAATAACACGGCTACGGCCACGGGCACCAGCCCCTTCAATACGCCGGTGTCTGACATCTCCCACAACGGACTGGATCCGGTTCCGGACAACTCCGACCCGGACAACTTCAGCGATGTGACACCTGTGTCCTTCCTGGAGTCACCTGAAATCAGCGTGTCAAAAAGGTTGACTAACACGGTCAACAACGGCGATGGCTCTTACACGGTGACTTACAGCATTGAGGTGGCGAACACCGGTGACATCCTCCTGTCGAATGTACAGGTGACAGATGACCTGGCGGCTACCTTTGCCGGCGCTACTTCCTTCGAAGTACTGAACGTAACGGCCACCGGAACCTTGACAGACAACTTCCCCGGCTACAATGGCGGAGCGAACACCAACCTGCTGTCAGCCGCTTCCAGCTCACTGGTGGTAGGTGCCTCTGGCACCATTACCCTGACGGTGAAGGTCACTCCTGGAGCCAAGCTCGGCGTTTATCAAAATACGGCCACCGGCTCAGGTGTTTCCCCCAAGGGCACCACGGTGACCGATGTGTCGCAGGATGGAACGAATGCAGATCCTGACGGCGACGGCAATCCGAACAACAACAGCAAGAAGACGGATGTGTCGTTTACGGAAAACCCGGAGATCGGCGTTTCCAAGGACGTCGTTGGCGCAATCATCGACAATGGCGATGGCACCTACGACATCACATACCAGATATATGTTGTGAACACAGGGGATGTAAGGCTAACCGATGTTCAGATCGTTGAAGACCTGAGCACCACCTTCCCGTCTCCGGCGACATTCACAGTTGGTCTGCCGACTATCACTGTGCAGCCGGCCAACACAACGCTTACGGTCAATGCTTCCTACAATGGCACCAGCAACAGCGGCATGCTGGCAGGTGCAGACACCTTGCTGGTGGGAGAAAATGCCACCCTGCAACTGGTGGTGACCGTGGATCCGAACGGTGTGGGCGGTCCCTACCTGAACAGCACCATTGCTACTGGTACGAGCCCTGCTGGCCAGGACCTGCTCGATTACTCCCAGGATGGTATAGATCCGGACCCGGACGCCTCCGGCGGTCCATCCGACAACAGCATCCCGACACCTGTATCCTTGTTTGAAAACCCGCAAATCGGCATTGCGAAGGCTGTCTCCAGCGTCACCTACAATGGTGATGGCACGAATGACGTTGTATTCGACCTGGTCATCGGAAACTATGGCGATGTCCGCCTTTGCGACCTCAAGGTTTATGACGACATCCTGACTCAGTTTGCAGCCTTTGCGCCAATCAGCAATTTCGATGGTTCCGACGGCCAGCTGCTGGCCATGAACCTGGCCTGGGATGGCACAGCGACCTCTAATATTCTGATGCCCAACCAGTGCCTGGAAATTGGAGAAAAAGACACCCTCCAGATCAGGTTCCGCCTGACAGTTACCCAGCAGGACACCGTGAACAACACGGCAACCGCTGAAGGCACCGGCCCGCTTGGCGGTGTCACAACAGACTCTTCCGAGGTTGGACGCGATCCGGACCCGAATATGGATCTTGACCCGAGTGACAATAATGTACCAACACCTGTCATCCTGATTGCACCTCCTACGGCTGTAGATGACTTGTATTATACAAAATTCGATGTGAATGTCAGCGGAGACGTCAGTGGCAATGACAAGTATCCCGGTGGTTCGTCATTCGCCGACATAGGTGGGCCTTCGAATGGCAGCCTGACCTTCAATCCGGACGGTACATTTACTTACGATCCGGACCCAGGTTTCACAGGAGCAGATACATTCACCTATATCGTTTGTATGCCTGCACCGAATGCTACAGTGTGCGACACGGCTATTGCTGTGATTGTTGTAGCACCTGCCGCCATAGACGACGCCTACGTCACACCTTATGAAACGCCTAAGATTGGGGATGTCAGTGATAATGATAACTATGCTTACGGATCTACCTTCGCCATTGTCGATGATGTGGACTACGGCAGCACAGTATTCTCTTCAACTGGCTCCTTCCTGTACACACCTAATGCTGGATTTACAGGAATTGACACATTTACTTACGTAGTGTGTCTGCCAATCCCGTACAATACCTCCTGCGACACTGCCATCGCAGTGATCGTGGTTGGCCCGAATGCGGTTGACGACTACTTCACAACGCCATTCAACACGGATAAGACCGCGTTTGTAGATGGCAACGACACCTATCCGCCAGGCTCCACCTTCGCGCAGGTGACGA